>NZ_LLKS01000033.1:0-12674 GCF_001414205.1 Geobacillus sp. Sah69
CCGTAATACCCAGCCCCTTGCACACTTTTAGGACATTATCAATGGAGGCTTTCCCCAATCCTCTTGTCAGCATGGAATTGAGAGTGGTAGGTGGAATACCGATGGCTTCTGCAAATTGTCTCCGGCTGCTGTATCCAACTTTCTTCATTAGATGTTCAACAATCTCTTCCTTTGTCACTTCTATCACCTCCTTTAATTAAGTATGTACGAAAAATCGTACACTTATAATCTAGCACGAAATTTCGTTCGTGTGAAGTTGATAGAACGAAATTTTGTTCATTTTTTGTGAAAAATCTATTGACTTTGAACGAAAATGCGTTTATATTAAAGCTAGATCGAACGAAATTGCGTTCAATCGATAAACAGGAGGTGGAAAACGTTGTATAAAAACCTTAAGGCCGAAATGGCTCGGAGAGGAGTAATGGTGAAGGATATTGCCGAGTTGTTGAATGTCCGGCGCTCAACGGCAAGCGACAAGATAAATGGGAAGTTCCGGTTTTATTACGACGAGGCGCTGAAGATCAAGAAAGAATTCTTTCCAGACCTTGATTTAGAGTATCTGTTTGCGTCGGACGGGTCTAAAGGAAAAACCGCATAAGGTGGTGTGTATAATTTGTCGGTGACTATCAAGGCTGTACACGGCGTTTCTCTGCATACATCTCCTACAAAGGAGATGGTCAGCGTGAAAAAACAAAAACAACAAGTTGTTGTCCGTTGTGTCGGTGATCGAAAAGAACCATCCGCAGAAGCGTTAGAGCGCTTCATCGAAATTTACGCAAGGATGGTCAAAGAGAACGAAAAGGAGGTGAACCAAGATGCAAAAACTCCCCAGCGCGTATGACTTTGACACGCTTGAAGCCGCGATCGCGTTCTACACGCGAGTGGTGGCGGAGGTGATGAAGAACCGCGACCGGAGCGTGCATGACGAACTCATGCGCTTCAAACGGGAACTGCATGAGCGCATCGACCGGGAATATGATCCGGCTGCCCTGTGAGGGCATTCCTTTTGGCGAAAAAGTGGACAAGCGCGGAGAGGAGAGAAGAGATGGAACAATTAAGCATTTATGATTTTGAAAAGTTATACGGAAAAGAACACGTCTTAATAGCGGATGCGTTTGGTTTGAACGAGCATCCTATCACAAGTCCGTTGTTGTACAAAAAGATGATCGAAGTGCTTCTTTATCACCACGCTTCAAGATATGGACAAAACGCTTATTTGGAAGCATTGCGCACATACAATAAGGATGTTCACGAGAGATTCAAAAATAGCATATATGCTTTGGTTTTTACAGTTCAACAAACCATTGGGGTAATGACAGCTATAACCAAGGGTATACCGTTTTGCTTAGAAGGTTTCTGTATCAAAGACGAATATACAGGTCTTTTTAAAGACACCGAGTTCGGAAAAACCTTCAGATACGAATGCGACCTAGAAAAAGTCTTTACCGAAGCGATAAGTGACTTTGAATGGATCAGTTCATTAGATAGTCAACGATTCGAGATCAGAAATCAAGTCAAGCTAAAAAACGGCGGAATAGATATTTTGGTTTCAAATGAAAACAGAGCGATTGTTTTCGAACTGAAAAAAGGAGTGGCCAAAAGAAAAGATTTATTTCAAGTGCTTGACTACTCTAATTCTCCAGAACTCAAAAACAAGAAAGTCGAATGTGTTTTAGTGGCTAAAAAGTTCGGCGATGATGTTTTAACTTTAGCTAAAGATTTGTCAGTAAGCTGCATTTCTTACGACATCGGATATAACCWWTYYGASYYKKWWWWTSWRTWKSYTSKWTSRASWSRRAAYSGGRYMWARMRRRRYKWRWWAYWCMRYWKMTAMWWKSATGMWGGYTMWAWAYGGRRWSRWKKYWYKGACGRGWRYSKMRWAYKWKCSSMRWYKMWYYAWCSWRRAKYMSWMSASWMAWWMMRRKAWWTMTWWCKCRRARWMSWSSMWRARSWAAAWRSYRAAMKSMAYTKACATCATGGTTCGAWWGGGGTGCTTGGATAAATTTCATAAAATCATCGTCGGATTGCTTGCTGAGGCGAAGGGGGTTGCACAATGAACGTCCTCCCAGGCGATATGGAACGCGGAGCCAGCTTGCTGGAGCACTGCAAATTCTACGTATCGAGAGCCTATATGGAGCTACAGCAAGGCGATGTAGACGCTGCCGATCGCTGGGTCGAAGAATACCAACGCTGTCGTCGTGAGTTGGACGAGCTCCTGCGGCGGAAAGAGGAACATGACAAACTGGTTCAGCTTGTTGAGGTTATGAAAGAACGTGGAATAGATATTGCGATTGTTATGAGAAAGGAGAATGAGTGATGAATATCGTGTTTTCAGCTAGCCGACTAATGAAAGTTTCAGAGGTTCGGAGATTTTGCCAACAAGCGCGCGAAAATCGAGAGTTGCTGCTGGCAACCGAGCTGAAAGCGAAAGAGGAGCTGTACAAACGCTTTTTACAAAAAGAAAAAACGGCCAGCGCCTAACACCAGCCAGCAAACCAGCCCGTTCAATCACAATATAGCATATTTCCTCTCCCTTTCACAAGGCAGGCCTGGTGCCTGTCGTCAAGGGTGGGAACGTTGCACTGACTCCATCCCCCGGTCATCAGCGTTCTCGCCTTTGACGATGCGCACTAGGAAAGGAGGTGACGAAAATGACAAAAACGGATAAGCAGCGCATCCGACTAAAAATAGCAAAAATCCTTGATACACATTGTCGACAGTGCAAGTACTTTTCAATGCCGAACTTCCGTATGTCGCCTTGCCGGCAGTGCCCATACGGGAAGCGTATGCAAGAGCTTAGCCGACCGTTGTGGGGAGAAGACAGGGAAGCTGATCTGAGAGGTAAAACCGGCAGATGGACAGAGGATGAAGACTTTTACCTTCTCAATCACTATGGTATCCAACCGATCGAAACCCTTTCCGCCCGCACTGGGCGGAGCATACAGGCGATTAGGAAGCGACTCGAGGCACTGAAAGGAGGTGAGCCGGCATGATCGAGAATCCGATCATTTCCGACCGGCATCCGATTCGGCAGGAGGAACCGTGTGTAGTTGGCTATTGCGAAGGATGCGGCGGGGAGATTTATGAAGGGGACGATATTCTCGAGTTTACCGACGGCTTGATGATCCACCAGGACGAATGGTGCGCCTATGACTATTGCAGCAAGTTCGGCCGGCCAAAACAGGCATAACATGAGAAACGCCTCGCCCGAGGGAGCGAGGCGCCAACGGTGATTCCCCTATGACCCTGTACTTACATAGTACAGGAATCGCCGCCAAAAATCAAATGGGGGTGGGAAACTTGGAAGCTGTCATCTTGGCCAACACGAACGAAATGAGCCATGAGGAGTGGCTGCAGGCTCGCCGGAAGGGGATCGGCGGGAGCGACGCCGCGGCGATCGCAGGGTTGAACAAATGGAAGTCGCCAGTTGCCGTGTATCTTGAAAAGATTGGACAAGCCCCAGGGGAGAACGTGAACAGCGAAGCGGCCTACTGGGGTACGATGCTAGAGGATGTCGTGGCTCAAGAGTTCAGCAAGCGGACTGGATTGAAAGTACGACGAAAGAACGCGATCCTGCAACATCCAGAGCATCCATTCATGATCGCGAACGTCGATCGCCTCATTGTCGGCCGGAAAGAGGGGCTTGAGTGCAAAACAGCTAGTGAACATCTCAAAGACGAATGGAAAAATGACGAGGTTCCGGCGCAATATCTCATTCAATGCCAGCATTATATGGCTATCACGGGCTTCGATTCATGGTGGATTGCGGTTCTGATCGGCGGAAACAAGTTCATCTACAAGAAAATTGAGCGTGACGAGGAGATCATTCAGTATCTCATCGAGATTGAATCGAACTTCTGGAACAATCACGTTCTCAAGAAAAACCCGCCGATGTTCGATGGTTCCGATGCTTCAAGTGATTTGTTGAAAGTTCTTTATCCGACAGCGAAGTTTGAGGAGGAAATCGAACTTCCCCCTGGCGCGTCAGAACTGATTGCTAAGTATGAGCAGGCCAAGCAAGAGGAAGAGGAAGCTGCCACACGCAGAAAAGAGGCAGAAAATCAACTGAAAGCAATGCTTGGCGAATATGAAAAAGCTTTTGCCGGCGAGCGAATCATAACATGGAAAAACGTTCGTAGCAGCCGTGTTGATACAAAGTTGCTCAAAGCGAAGTATCCGGAAATATACCAAGAGGTCGCCAAGGAATCAATATCACGGCGATTCTCCATTAAGTAGGTGAATGGATATGCAAAAATCACAAATTTTTGATGAAGTTGCTCATAAGCATTCTCCATTAAGTAGGTGAATGGATATGGCCAAATGCAGAGGTTGCGGCAAGGAAATCGAGTGGATTAAAACACCCGCCGGCAAAGCCATGCCGGTGGATGCCGAGGTCATAACAATAGTGACCTCGAAGGGTGAAGTGGTCAAAGGGCATATGCCTCACTGGGCAACTTGCCCTGCGGCGCAGCAATTCAAAAGGAAATAGGGAGGTCATAAGAGTATGGCAACAAACCAAACGCTTAAAAATCAACTCGCAAACAAAGCAAAAAACACGGAGGCAGCGCCTCCTTCCCCAGCTCAAACAATCGCGGCATATCTGAAAAAGATGGGTCCGGAGATTGAAAAGGCTCTTCCAAAGCACATGGATGCTGATCGGATGGCGCGCATCGCACTGACAACGATCCGAACCAACCCGAAACTGTTGGAATGCTCGGTTCCCTCTCTGCTTGGCGCGGTTATGCAAGCAGCACAGCTTGGATTAGAGCCGGGGCTCATCGGACATTGCTATTTAGTGCCGTTCAAGAACGGGAAGACTGGACAATCCGATGTGCAATTCATCATCGGCTATAAAGGCATGATCGACTTGGCACGACGCAGTGGAAACATCGAAAGCATCTATGCTCATGCGGTTTACGAAAACGACACGTTCGAATATGAGTACGGCTTACATCCGAAGCTCGTTCATAAACCGGCAATGACAAACCGCGGCGATTTCATTGGTGCCTATGCGGTTGCACATTTTAAAGACGGCGGCTATCAGTTCGAATTCATGTCAAAAGAGGAGATCGAGAAACGTCGCAAGCGCTCTAGAGCCGCCAATAACGGCCCATGGGTAACGGACTACGAGGAGATGGCCAAAAAGACGGTCATCCGTCATATGTGGAAGTACCTGCCGATTTCGATTGAGATCCAGCAAGCTGTTATGCAAGACGAGACAGTAAAAAAGGACATCACAGCTGATCCGGAATCGGTTGACTACATCGAAGCCGAGGCATACGAGGTGATCGATCCGCGGCCGCAGACAGAGGAACCGCAACAAGAGGAGATCGTCTTCGATGCTGAATGACCAAGACCCATATAAAGTCCTCCTCCCGAGTTGGATTTGGGAGGAGGCAAAGGATAAAGAGCACTTCAAACAGTTGGTGCGAGAGTATATGAGGAGATACCCGGATCTTACCGTTAAACGCGTGGCGGATGGGTTTGCGATTTGTGTGAGGAAATAGGAAAGCCGAGGTGATACGATGCCCGACAGTTTTTACTTCCCTGTCTACACAGGACTTCTTACCCCGAAACATCGAGAACGGATCGGACCGGCCATTTGGGAGTTTTTATGGCTTGTCTCCAAAGTAACCAAAGAAGTGCAGGAAGAAGGTGAAACGTTGGGCATCGTGCTCGGCGGAAGGCCAGTGAAACTCGCAGAAATCGCTGCCGAACTTGGCGGAAGCGAACGGACCGTAAAAAGAAATATTGCTCGACTAAAAGATGAAGGTTACATCGAAACGGTTCGTGCTCCGTATGGTGAAATTTATAAAGTTAGGAAATCGAAGAAGTTCATTCACAAAAACAGAAGTGCCAAAAATGGCACATCTTTTGACGAGAGAGAGGACAAAAATGGCCTATCTCACGACGAGAGAAGTGCCAAAAATGGCACATCTGAACATAGAGAAGTGCCATATTTGTCCGAGAGAAGTGCCACATCCGGCACATCTAATAAAGATATAAAAGATATAAAAAATATAACTGATAGAAAAATAGATGATGATATAAGAGAAGCCCATATGTCAGACCGATCAAAAAGAGCAATTGCTAACAAATATATTCAGCGTAGGGGAAAAGGACTATCGCTTTCCCCTAAAGATGAGGAAGCAATAGAAGGGCTTCTGCGAGAGCCAATCCCATTGGATGACATTCTTTCGCTGATCGACGAAGTGTTTGACGAGTACCAACCGAAATTCAACGGCGACGGGATCAATTCTTTTGAGTACGTGCGTAAAGTGGTCCTGAGCAAATATCACGAGCAAAAAGGAGAGAGCACGGATGGCGGAACGGTTCACAAGCATCGCCGAGGTGTTAGCCGACCTTCAGCAGAAGGCGGAAAGACATATGAGCAAATCCTCCGAGAAGCCGAAGCAGCCCGACGAGCTTGGGGATGGAAGGGGTGACTACGAGTGCTCCCGATGCAAAGATACCGAATTCCTCTTCTATCGAGACGAACGTGGGTATGAATTCGCCAGACCTTGCGAATGCCGGGAACGGAAGGCGTGGAAACGGCGGTTCAAGCAGGCGCTCATCCCAGACGAGTTTGTGCATGCGAATTTCGAGAATTTTAGGCGATCGGCGCCATATCAACAGGATATGTATGACATGGCACTCAATTATCTGCAAGAATTTGGTACGGAGAACGGGACGAAAAAGTTGTCTGACAAAAATTTTGGGTTCATCGCAGTACTAGGGGAACAACGCCTTCGAGAACTGCCGGCCGGCCAACGAGCAGAGATGAAGCAACAGCACAACAATTTCGGTGTGGGGAAGACCCATTTGCAAATCGCCCTGGCTAAACGGCTCATTAAGGACGGATTCAATGTACTCGTCGTTTCAGATGTCGCATTCATGGACGAGCTGATCCAGGCCAAGACGATGAACGACGAAGGCGAGACGTTGAACCGGCTTCTATACAGCGCGATCCATGCGGATGTGCTGGTGTGGGATGATATCGGAAAAGCCAAATGGAGCGAGGCAAAAGAGGCACTCTATTATCAGATTATCAACGAGCGATACAGAAAGCAAAAACCAATCGTGTTTAACTCTAACGAAGACCGCGGAACGCTAAGCGAAAAAATCGGCTATGCAGCTGCCAGCCGGTTGCTCGGGCAGTGTGGCCCATATCTCCTCGAGGTCGAGGGTGAAGATTTCAGACTAAAGGGGGCATAAAACGTGTGTGTAAAATGCGATGGAACGGGACGGCTATACACAAGAGTGATGAGTGGAGCCTGGCTGGTCACCTCGTGCGGCTGCGAGGATGCGGAGAAGGTGCGACAGGAAGAGGAGATAAAGATGCGAGAGTGGCGCAAACGCTTGGTGGAGGCGTGTGAGCGACTTGGTATAACCTCTGAGGCATTAGAAGTTAGATAAAGATTGAGGGGGAGAGGACATGGCACTGCAAGTAGGGGATTGGGTGTATTGCGTGAATGTCCATCAGCATACATTTGGGTGGCTTGGATTTATCGAGTGGATACGGCCGCCGGAGTGCAGTGTGATTTTTGTTCGAACGCGGTCCAACCAACCGACACGCCAGGAACGCCGGATGTTGTTGAGATATTTAGAGCCAGCCGGTATTGAAGGTGATTGGACAAGCTCTGAACTGGATGTGTTGATTAACCTGGCGCTCGATACGCGTGACGAAGAATGGTTCCGGGATCTCATCCGGCGTAAAGGGAGTGATTGGGTTGGGAATGCTCTATAAAGCATATAAGACTCCGCAATATAGACAAGAGCTTCATAAACGATTTGTTATTCAGCGGTTGCTCGAACTAGGGATAGACGAACATGACGGACGCAGCATCCATGAACTGGACTATGATCAACTGAAGTACATCTTGACGATGGCGAAACTCAAAAACTAACACACTCTCAAACCGCGTATTTTGCCCCGTACGGCGTTTTTCTTGCAGGGGGGATAGAAAAGTACCGACCGGCAAGAAAAACGCCTCAGAAGGGAAAATAAGGGCCTTTTGAGAGGCGTGAGCAGGGAGGAAGAACAAATGGATTTAGCAAAACTTTTTCAGTTGCAACGCCAGCTGGATGAGCACATTGAGCAAGAACATCCAAGACAAGATGGTGAGGACAGGCTGGCAAAGAAAATCCTTGCGTTTCAAGTGGAGCTTGGGGAACTGGCGAATGAGTTGCCGGAAGTCTTCAAGTTTTGGAGTAACAAGAAAAACAACCGCGAGAAGGCATTAGAGGAGTTTTGTGATGGGTTGCATTTTCTCTTGTCTGTTGGCTTGGAGATCACAGAGCCGGACATGCTCGACCTTAAAAGCTGGAATTTAACCAAAGCAGACAACATAACCGAACAATTTTTGTGCCTTATGGCCGATGTAACTGACCTATATATCGGCCTATACAATGACGGTGATAGCAAATTTTATTATGAGTTTTTGTTATTGAGATTCATTCACTTGGGCGAAATGCTCGGTTTCACATGGGACGAGATCGAAGTGGCATACATGCAGAAACATGCGGAAAATATCGCCCGTCAGGAGCGTGGGTATTGATGATTAAATTCATAGTCTACGGCGAACCTGTCGCCCAAGGGCGGCCGAGAGCGACGATAATCAACGGTCATATACGGATGTACGACCCGAAGAAATCAAAAGATTTCAAGGACTATGTGAGATTAGTTGCATCTGAACATCGTCCAGAGAAGCTAATTGAAGGTCCGATCTCCCTTGATGTCAAGGTGTACAAACCTATTTTGAAGAGCTTTAGCAAAAAGAAAAAAGCCGCAGCCGAAGCCGGCCAGCTAAGGCCAACAACCAAACCGGATGTCGACAACTACGTCAAAGGAGTCAAAGACGCGCTCAAAAACGTCATTTGGAAAGACGACAGCCAAGTGGTGGACTTACATATTTCCAAATGGTACAGCGAGACGCCGAGAGTGGAAATCACAATCATGCCGATAGATGAGAAGTGAGGTGAACGGGATGCCGGCCATCACGAGGGTTTCGCCGTATCGTTCAGGCCGCCTCGTTTTGGCAACCGCCCGCACAATATTGATATGACAGTGCGGACGTATCAGCTGACACCGGAACAACTTGAGCGATATAAAAACGGCGAAAAGCTTGAAGATATTTTGAAGGGAGAGGATACGATGGAACAACAAAAGCCAAAAGTGATCGCATACACGAAGTATGAGGAAGTTGTGGCGGAACGGGATGAGCTGAAGAAGCAACTGGAGAAATTAAAAGCGAATATTGGGGCAGATGGCGACAAGTGTGAACAGTTGAAACGGGAAGCAGATCACCGGAAAGAGCTTTTTGAAGAGGCAATGACAGAAAACGAACGGCTGCATAAAGAAATCCTTGCCCTCGAAAATGAAATACAAAGACTGAAAGAGCTAGTCAACGAGCTGCGCGAACGGAAAGATAGGAGCGAAGAAGGCTGGGCAGATGCGACGCGAGAGCTCCGAGCACTGAGACTATACGCTCTCCAAAAACTACAAAAGGATGTATACGAGTCATGAGCAAGCGTAAGCGCCGGCTGAGATGGTATCTGCTGTATCGACGTGAGGATGGACAAGCTGTCTATCGATATGAACCACTGAAAAGATACGAGCTTGATAGCCGCATCCGAAAAGGTTGGAAGGTAGTGATGTGAGGTGGGGAAAACACTACGCAAAATCAAACGTGAGAGGGAGAAAACAACTTCTCCCTTTCGTCCAGAAATCATGGCGGCATGGAATCGAGGATTTGAAGCAGGAGCCAAACGGCAAAACGAATTAGACACGCAATTGATGCTGGAGTGGCTTGGGAAGTTGGAAGAAATACCGGGGATCGGTGGAAAGACAGCGTGGAAAATTCGTGAACATTTTTTGGAGTTTATGAGGGAAAGGAGGGAACCGAATGATCTATATTTTGCGCCATCCGAAAACACACAATGAAATTCGAACGAAACGAAGATGGAAAGTCAAACAGTATCAGCTGCAAGGGTACAAGCTTGTGAATCAGTATGATCCGAAAGAAACGCAGAACTGCAAGGCATAAGCTCCGGGTCTAAATAAAAAAGACCGGACTTTTCCCGGCCGATGGGAGCTTAGGACTTTGCGGTTGTACCCGCTGCAGAAACCAATTAAGTAAAGGTGGTATCTATGGACGTTATTAAGTTTTATGACGCTTGTTGTAGCAAGTGTGGAAATTGGTATACTTCCGATTTCAAAGCGCCCCGCGGAAAAACAAAGAAAGAAGCTATTGCAGAGATGAAGGCAAACGGATGGGGAGTTGTCGGCGGAAAAACCTATTGCCATAAATGCCATTAAAAAAGCCAGGACTTCTCCCGGCGCATCAGAAAGAAGAGGGACAACCATATTATACCACGGGAGGAGTCCGATGGAGGAGCTTTTGAAACAATATAGGGAATCGTTACGATCGGCAAAGAAACTCCTAGAAAGGGCATCGGATGAAGACAAAAAGATAATTAGAGGAATGATTTCGGACCTTGAATTTGCGATAGAGTGGATGGAAACTAGCAGGATGCCAGGAAACAGAAGAGGCATTGAACGAAGAGCTGCATATCAACGTGAAAAGCCGTTCGACCCATTACTTATGCAAAAATATTTCCGTTCCAGTGACCCAGTCTATGAATGGGACGATCATGAAAAGGAAAGCGTCATTACAAATTGGGATCGAGAGAGAATCGAAGATGCCTTATCGGTATTGACTGAACGCGAAAAAGAAGTGTATCTGATGTCACGCGGATACGGCCTCACCTATAGCGAAATCGCCAATTACCTTTGTATATCATCCAGTAGCGTTCAAACCATGATTGAACGAGCTGAAAAGAAAATAAAAAGACGTATAAACGAAAGCCTCTTCTGCCTTTGCGGGTGAAGAGGACTATTTCATTTTTTGATAGATAATAAGGCTGTAGCATTGTAAAATAAGATTGGAAAAGTTCGGATAAGGGGAGATGATGGGAATGGAAGAGTTAGCAAAACACATTCCTAACATTCCGATAGATAGGGGGTATTGGTTTGTAAGGACGAATTCAGGAGAGTATTATGACCATTTTGTTCATGATGGATTCATAGGTATCGGATGGAACCAAATTGAGTTGAAACACTTACACGATCACCGTCCATTAGAAGATATTGTTCGGGCAAAATACAAGAACGAAAACAGGCCCAAGTATGTAGCCAATCAGATTAAGGCGTTTTGTCATGACATCAAGAAGGGCGATGTTGTGTTAATTCCTTCTAATAAATCAGCTTATATACACTTTGGAATTATACAAGACGAAACGCCTTACGAGGAAAATATCCCCATTGAGATTGAAGATATGGACGAACATTCGGAGTGGTTCTTTGAGTATGAAGGAGTTTGCCCTTATCGCAAACGAAGAAAAGTAAAATGGATTAAGGTTGTAAGAAGAGATCATTTAGACCCGCAGTTATACAGGCTTATTTATTCTCAGCATACTATTTCCAAAGCGGATGGATATGCCGAGTATATTGATAAAGCGTTATTTGACTTTTATATCAAGGGAGACAAGTGTCATTTTATTCTACATGTGCGCAAGAAAGACCACATCAAAGCTCATCACTTCATATCTTTCATGTCTGATTTGTTCGCGTTGGCTGATAGTCATTCTGACGATGAAATTGATATTAAAATCAATGTCCAGTCTCCCGGAGCCATCGAATTAATAGGGTATATTCCTGCTATCATCATGATAGCAGTAGCACTCGTTGGGGTGATCGGCGGGCGAGTAAAGTTTTTCGGCATAGAATTCGATACACCGGGGATTGTGGGAAGGTTGCTGGAGTGGCAAAAACTAAAGCAGCAAGGTCAAACTCAAGAGGGAGTTAACGAGCCAAACGATGAACAAAAAGAACGTTTGATTATGAATGCAGAAAATCTTGAAATTCAATTACCCGGACAATTGCAAAAATCATTACAAGCATACGTTGAATCTCTGAGTAAACAAACTTCTCTACCAGTAGAAGCGAAAGATGAAAAAAAGGAAGAATAAGCTTCATTCTTCCTTCTCCTTATAACGGTTTTCGATTTTAAAGAAACTTTTCACTGTCAATATTGCGAACACGAGAGAGACAAGTTCTCTAATATAAAAAACACCTACGGTACGGTTTCCAAATACGTCCAGTTTCAATAGGGTGAGGTCGTACAACAAGAAGAAAAAGGCAATAAGAAGTACAGACATATTCACTTGAGAAAGAATGCCAATGATTTTCTTCATGTCACCTCGCCCCCTTTTTTAATCATATTCAACAACAACAGAAATGTTTCCTTATGACTTAATAATATCATTTTTACTTTTGTCAAAGCAAAACTTATTTATAACACTGTATTTTTGTCGTGTGAATGCCACTAATAAGTGAAAAGTGGCAAGCCGAACCTCTTTCCATTGGCGTCACCCGATCGGGTGGCGTTTTTTATTTGAGCGAGGTGATGCACGTGTATAAGTTGCGCGAGGCATTGGGTGATAAAGACAAACAAAAGTTAAACCGCATGAAGAAAGACAGGATGACCTGGCGTGACTGGCTCGACATTATGGGCGTCCGACGCGACACGTACAAGCGAGTGCGCGGGGCGATTCGAAGGMAGGGAGGAGGGAGGKGAGGATGTAGATGCGGAAGGTGACGCACAAACAAAAAG
>NZ_LLKS01000034.1:0-6635 GCF_001414205.1 Geobacillus sp. Sah69
GTCTTGTCCCAGGTGCAACGGGCGGCCTAAGGCCTCCCCCCTGCGAACGGAAGAATCGTTGGACAACGAGATGACACCGGAGAAGCTGGCGTGATTTYATCCATTCGACCTTGAGTCCCYAAAGGAGCTTGGCCGGCCTCCGCCTGATGACGAGACCGAACGAGGGAATGTTGGCGCGAAGACGCCCGGAGACATGGGAGGGTTCGTCCTCATCAGCGACGCGGAGATCCAAAGGGTGCATCGAATATGCTTCCCCCCCGCGGCAGGAAAATATAACCAGCCGTGGCCGCGAAGCGCACCCTAGGTCTGTAAAATATCCACAAAACTGAAAAAGGATGTAAGGGATTTTGTCGAAAAATATTTTTTGGACACCCCTGAGAGGCCGAAAAGCCTTGATAGATCAACATTTCTAGAGGGAGGATTTTCATCATGGATGTCATCTATCCTCGCTGCGCAGGATTGGATGTTCATGCCGAAACCATCGTCGCCTGCGCGCTATGGGAAGAAGATGGACACATTCAAAAGGACATTCAAACCTTCTCCACGTTCTCGAAGGGACTTGGTGACCTGCTCGAGTGGCTCGAAGAACATGGCGTTACCCATGTCGCCATGGAATCCACCGGCGTGTATTGGAAACCGGTCTTCGCCTTCCTCGAGGGCTATGTCGACTTGACACTGGCCAATCCGCAGCGGATCAAAAATGTCCCGGGAAGAAAAACCGATGTCTCGGACGCCGAGTGGATCGCCAAGCTGCTCCGCCATGGACTCGTTGAAAAAAGTTTCGTCCCCCCRGCGGATATTCGCGAATTGCGGGATTTTACCCGCCTCCGCAAAAAGTGGGTCGGACAGCTGACTTCGGAGAAAAACCGGATTCAAAAAGTGCTCGAGTCTTCCAATGTCAAACTCGGCTCGGTCCTCTCCGATCTCTTCGGCGTTTCCGGAAAAGACATCCTCGCCCGGCTGCTGGAGAAGGGATACGTGGACAAGGACGAGTTGGATCAATGCCTGCGCGGAAGGCTCAAAAAGAAAAAGCAAGCGGTGTACGATTCGCTGCTCGGCACCTTGACCGAACACGAGCTCCGTCTCCGTCGCCTCTTGTGGAAACACGTTGAGGAATTGGAGCGGCTCATCGAAGAAGTCGACCAACACATCGCCCGCCTGCTCGAGCCGTATCGCGAGGAAGTGAACCTGCTGATGACCATGCCCGGAGTGAAAAAACAAACCGCCGCCGTCATCATCGCCGAGATGGGAACCGACATGAGCGTCTTTGAAACGCCGGAACGGGCGGCTTCATGGACTGGATTGTCCCCCGGCAACCATGAAAGCGCCGGAAAGCGAAAGAGCACGCGCACGACAAAAGGCAATCCCCATCTCCGATCGGCGTTATGCGAGGCGGCATGGTCAGCAGCTCGATCCAAGACGCATCCCTTGTCCCGAAAGTTTTGGTCGTTGGCGGCCCGGTGCGGGAAGAAAAAAGCCCTCATCGCCATTGCTCGGCGGATGTTGGTGATCATCTTTTGCATGATCTCCCGCAAAGAGCCGTTCCGCCAACCACAACTTATTTAGTCTAGCCAAAAGGCAGACAGGTTATACGAGATGCCTAAAATCGGGCACCTCTGCTTTCCTATTGCCTTTTTTGGCCATTTTCAGTATACCCTCACGGATCAGGAGCGTATACCGCACTCACCAAGTGGTGGGGATTTTCACGGAAAAGTGTGGATTTCTTTGTGGATAATGTGATTAACACAAAAACGGGGCTGACCTAAAAGGTCGCCTGCCTTCAAGATAGGCGCACGTCTAGTGCGGCAGAAACAGCAAGCATATATATGCAACGAAAGAGGGTGTTCCAATCCTTTGGGGACACCCTCTTGTCAGTCATCGTCCTTCACCTAAGAAGCAGCTTTCATGAACAAGGCAAAAGGCTGCTAAACGAGTTGGCCTGTGATCGGCCTGGCGCGGAGATGCGCACGAGCAGTGCACATGAAGTCGCTAGATGCCCGTGTTGGCGTTCCCTGGCAGCGGATTGTCTCAAAACGAGGCGTAGAGCTGTTCCCACTCGGCCAATAACGTTTCAAGCTGCTGTTTCCGCTTTTCGTTTTCTTGCGTGAGCTGCTGCACGGTTTCATAATCGCCGTATACAGACGGGTCGCACAGCTGCTGCTCGGTTTCAGCGATTTGTGCTTCCAGTGCGGCGATCTCGGCTTCGATCTCTTCCAGACGGCGCTGCCGTTGGCGCTGTCGTCTTTTTTCCTCTTTTTCTTGCTCGTATGTGGATTTGGCTGTTTCGCCGCTGTCCGGTGATGCGGGCGGGTGGGAGTCCAGGCGCGCCAATTCGCGCATTTCTTCTTTTTTCGCCACGTAATAGTCATAGTCTCCTAAATATTCGACAAGCCCATCGCCCGAGAGTTCAAACAGCTTTGTCGCGATGCGATTAATGAAATAGCGGTCGTGGGAGACGAACAAGATCGTTCCCGGATAGTCGACAAGCGCCTGCTCGAGCATCTCTTTGCTGTCAAGGTCGAGATGGTTGGTCGGTTCATCCAACAAGAGAACGTTGGCTTTTTGCAGCATGAGTTTGGCGAGCGCCAGGCGTGCTTTCTCTCCGCCGCTTAAGGCGGAAACCGGTTTTAAGACGTCGTCGCCGGAAAACAAAAAGTTGCCGAGCACGGTGCGAATTTCTTTTTCGGTTTTGTCCGGGTAGGCGTCCCACAACTCGTCGAGCACTCGTTTGTTTGTCGACAGTTCCGCCTGGTTTTGGTCGTAATAGCCGATTTTCACATTTGCACCGTACCGGAGCTTTCCGGATTGGACTGGGAGCTTTCCGGCGATCGTCTTCAACAATGTCGACTTGCCGATGCCGTTTGGTCCGACCAAGGCGACACTCTCCCCCCGTGTGATGCGAAAGCTGATTTGGCGGATGACCGGTGCGCCTTCGCGATAGCCGGCGGTCAATTGCTCTGCGGTGAGCACCTCATGGCCGCTCGGCCGCTCAATCGCAAAAGAAAAAGAAGCTGATTTTTCATCTCCGGCCGGGCGTTCAAGCCGCTCCATTTTTTCGAGCTGCTTTCGCCGGCTTTGCGCCCGTTTCGTTGTCGAGGCGCGGGCGATGTTGCGCCGGATGAAGTCTTCGAGGCGGGCGATTTCCTCCTGTTGCTTTTCGTATCGTTTTAGCTCTTGTTCGTATTGCTCGGCCCGAAGCTCCAAATAGCGGCTGTAATTGCCGCTATACCGCTTAAGCGTCGCGTTGGACAGCTCGTACACTTCGGTGACGACTTTGTCCAAAAAGTAGCGGTCATGGGAAACGAGCAGAACGGCGCCGGGGTATGCCTGTAAATATTGCTCGAGCCATGTGAGCGTATCGAGGTCCAAATGGTTCGTCGGCTCGTCTAAAATAAGCAAGTCCGGCTTGGCCAACAGCAGTTTTCCAAGGGCGAGCCGCGTCCGCTGTCCGCCGCTTAGCGAGGAAACGGGCGTTGTTTGGTAATCGTATGACGAAAATTGCAGCCCGTGCAAAACAGAGCGGATGTCGGCTTCATACTGATAGCCCCCTTGTTCTTTGTATTGCTCTTGCAAGTTGTCATACGCTTGAAGCGTTTTTTCGTAGCGGGACGGATCGGCGAGCAGATCCGGGTCGCCAAGCTGGGCGCCGAGCTCTGCCAGCTGCGCTTCGATCGCCCGGAGCGGCGCGAATACGTCCAGCATCTCGTCCCAAATGGAGCGTGACGAGTCGAGCCCGCTGTTTTGCGCCAAATAGCCGATTTTGATATGGCTTGGCTTGATGATTTCACCGCTGTCGGAAGAAAGTTCGCCGGCGATGATCTTCAGCAGCGTCGATTTGCCTGCGCCGTTGCGGCCGACAAGAGCAATGCGGGCGCGGGACTGTATTTCTAGTTTTATATTCGATAAAATAAGGTCAGCGCCAAAATATTTCGTGAGTCCATTCACTTGCAAAATGATCATGTCCGTCACCTCGCGAATAGTTTAACGTAAGTCGCGAAAACGGTCAAAGACAGATAACGAAAAATGGTGTATAGTGATAAATGGAGGAGATTGTCTTGTCATCGTTTACGCATTTCAATGAACAAGGCCGGGCGAAAATGGTCGACATTACACACAAGGAAGATACGATCAGGATAGCGGTGGCGAGAACGAGCGTCACCGTCAATGAAGAGATTTACGAAAAGATGACGAACAATGCCATTGAGAAAGGTGATGTGCTGGCGGTAGCCCAGGTGGCCGGGGTCATGGCGGCGAAAAAAACGGCCGATCTTATTCCGATGTGCCATCCGCTTATGTTAAAAGGCGTCGATATTGCCTTTGCTTGGGAAAAAGAGGCGGAAGCGTATAAACTTGTGATTACCGTGACGGTCAAAACGAAAGGGAGCACAGGAGTGGAGATGGAAGCGCTGACGGCGGCTTCGGTATGCGCATTGACTGTGTACGACATGTGCAAATCGCTCGATAAAGGAATGACGATCGGTCCAACGTATTTGGTCGAAAAAACGGGCGGGAAGTCCGGCCATTATCGACGGAAAACCGATTAGCTGGGGGATGAAACGATGAGCAACGAACAACCGAAAATCCCGCAGGCGACTGCCAAGCGTCTGCCGTTATACTATCGGTTTTTGAAAAATTTACATGCCTCAGGGAAGCAGCGCGTGTCCTCCGCCGAGCTGAGCGAGGCGGTGAAAGTCGATCCGGCGACAATTCGCCGCGACTTTTCGTATTTTGGCGCGCTCGGCAAAAAAGGATACGGGTATAATGTCAATTATTTGTTGTCGTTTTTCCGCCAGACACTTGAAGAGGACGAAGTGACCGAAGTCGCTCTGTTTGGCGTCGGCAATTTAGGCACCGCCTTTTTAAACTACAACTTTTCGAAAAATAACAACACGAAAATTGTCATGGCGTTTGATGTCGATGAACGGAAGGTCGGAACGACAGTCGGCGGGGTGCCGGTCTATCATCTCGATGAGCTGGAGGAGCGGCTTCGCGGCGACATTCCGGTCGCGATTTTAACCGTGCCGGCCGCCGCGGCTCAAGCGCTGACCGACCGCCTTGTCGCGCAAGGAATTAAAGGCATTTTAAACTTTACTCCGGCGCGGCTGAACGTGCCGAACCATATTCGCGTCCATCATATCGATTTAGCCATTGAGCTGCAGTCGCTCGTCTATTTTTTGAAAAACTATCCATCGCCATCGTAAAAAGGAGAGAACAACACATGAAATATTTGTTGCTCGTTCTTGTCATTTTGTTGCTGTTTGGCACGAAAAAGCTGCCGGAGTTGGGGCGGTCGTTCGGCCAGTCGCTTCGCGAGTTTAAAGACGCCACAAAAGGGCTCGCTGATGACGAAGAAACAAAAACCGACCGATGACAAGGCAGGATGGGGAAACGATGAATGACAAAGAAATGTCCGTGTATGAACACCTCGGAGAGCTGCGGAAACGGCTGATCATCGTGCTTCTCTTTTTCGTTGCGGCGCTTGTAGCCAGCTTCTTTTTTGTCGATGACGTCATTGTGTATTTGCAGCACACTGCGGAAGCGAAACAGCTGACGATGAACGCGTTCCGCCTCACCGATCCGATTAAAGTGTATTTTCAGTTTGCCTTTGTCATCGCCGCTGTACTGACCGCTCCGGTGCTGTTGTATCAAATTTGGGCGTTTGTCAGTCCGGGGCTGTATGAAAAAGAGCGGAAAGCAACGCTCAGCTACATTCCAGCATCGATCATTCTATTTTTAGCCGGGGTTGGTTTTGCGTATTTCGTCTTGTTTCCATTTGTCGTCCGGTTTATGAATCAGCTGGCGGAACGGCTCGGCATTCAACAGATGATCGGCATTAATGAATATTTTCAGTTTTTGCTGCAGCTCGTGCTGCCGTTTGGCATCGTGTTTCAGCTGCCGATTGTTGTCCTGTTTTTCACCCGCTTAGGGCTTATTACGCCGCAGCTTCTTGTTCGCATCCGCAAGTATGCGTATTTGGCGCTGCTTATTTTAGCGGCCGCCATTACGCCGCCGGATGTGTTGTCGCAAGTGATCGTCATGATTCCACTGACGCTTTTGTATGAGGGGAGCATCTGGGTTGCCAAAATCGGCTATCGAAAGGCGCAATTAGCGGCGGAGGAAGGAAGCGGCGATCCATATTGAGGGCAGCATCAAAAGGACGGTTCATACGGCGCCAGGCAAAAAGGGGCTGACCCAAAAGTCCGCCAAAAAGCGGACTTTTGGAGTCAGCCCTCTCTGGTTTTTGTATATTTTACCAAACGGAACAAAATTCCGACTCTGTTCTCCCCCTCATTTACGCCACCAAGGACAATTGCTTGTCCCTAGCGGCTTTTTTGAGAAGATTGTGGGCAGCACAAACCAGCCCCCATTCGATGGAAACTTTTTGGAGGCCTCGCAGGACAAAGCGACGAAACCCGCGATTTTGTTTGATTTGCCCAAATACACTCTCAATGTCGGTTTGGCGTTGGCGGTATCGGGCTTGCCCTTCTTCACTCTCCAACCGTTCGCGGGCTTTCTGTTTTTGTTCATGATAGACGGGGTTCCATTGCGTGGTTCGTCCATACTTGGAAGTCGTGCAGGCCGAACGGAACGGACATCCTTCGCATTCATGGCCTTGGTAGTGTCGGGTGACCGMK
>NZ_LLKS01000035.1:0-95197 GCF_001414205.1 Geobacillus sp. Sah69
TATAAGAGACAGGATGGGCGACGAGGAAGCCAACGGGAGAAAGTCAAACAAGAACTCTCGAAACAAATACCGCACCTTGAAGGCTTGAGGAGCCTGTTGAAACTGTTGGCGCTCCTTCTTGGTCATCCGGCGAAGGTTGGCCTGGTAAAACGGGCAATCGTTGTTCTTGCACTTATAGATGTGGTATTCTTTGCGTTCCTTGATCTTTTCCAGCGTCTTTTTGCAGTGCGGGCAGCGAAAGACCGCTTGCTTGGTGAACCGATTTCGGTGGTTGAACCGGCACTGGCACACTTTGCATTGGTATTGCCCTTTTCCGCCGTTATTGGCGTACAGGTAAGAAGAGGGAGCCTGGCAGCGAGGGCAGGTCAACGAATCCGGAACACGGTGTTTCGCATTCGCGCGGCGCTGGATGGGCCGTAAAGGACGTCCGTGCTGGGCTTCATAGTCTGCCAACAGCTTCCGGTAATCAAGGGTTTCCGGCACATCGATGATCGGAAGGTCATCGACCTGAAGTTTCCGGTACGGCTTTTGGATGGGTTCGTCCAAGTCCTCGAGATTCAAGGATTTTCCCACGATCACACCCATCAAATACACAATGATTTGATATTGGGTCTTGATTATTTCGAGCAAATAGGCTAATAATTGAGGTAACAAAGCTTGTCACTCCTTTGTTTTGGCTGTTGGGTGTCGTTACCTCAATGATGGCCGAAAACAACGGGGGTGGCAAGCTTTTTTTCTTCCAACCGTTGAAACTCAAGGGAAAACCGTGAGTGTGGAGGATAAACTTTTGACAATACCTTAAAATAAAGGGGAGAGGAATTATGAAATTGTATACGCGGACTGGAGACAAAGGAAAAACAAGCTTAATCGGCGGGCGCGTCGATAAAGATCATTTGCGCGTCGAGGCGTATGGGACGATCGATGAGGCGAACTCGTTCATCGGCTGGGCGCTGGCTCTGCTCGCTGACGATGAACGGTTTCACGATCTTTGCGCCGAATTGCAAAAAATTCAGCATGAACTGTTTGACTGCGGCGGCGACTTGGCCATCGTCAACGGCAAGCTGCCGTATAAAGCGACCGAGGAGATGGTCGCCTTTTTGGAGCAGCGCATTGACGCCTATGTCCAAGAGGCGCCGCCGCTTGAAAAGTTTATTTTGCCGGGAGGGTCGAAGGCGGCTGCCGCGCTTCATCTGGCGCGCACGGTGATAAGAAGGGCGGAGCGCTGCATCGTTTCGTTGCAAAAAGCGGAGCCGATCAACGACGTTGTTCTGAAATATATGAACCGCCTGTCCGACTATTTGTTCGCTGCCGCCCGGGTTGTGAACGCCCGCTTAGGGGTGAAGGATATCGAATATGAGCGGAGCGCCATTGTGTTCCGCGACAAGGAGGAGAAGCAATGAGCCGCCGCCTCGCTTGGATGGCTATTTGTTTGGCGCTTTCGGTCGCCGGGTCGTTCATCAAGCTGCCGACGTTTGTCGGCAGCATCGCGTTAGACAGCGCTCCGGCGCTCGTTGCCGCCGCCATCCTTGGTCCGCGCGCCGGAGCGGCGGTTGCAGGGCTGGGGCACCTTATTTCGGCGGTGGTCGGCGGGTGGCCGCTCGGCCCGTTCCATTGGCTTGTCGCATTGGAAATGGCCGGGCTCGGCGCGCTGTTCGCTGTACTGCATCAGCGGGGATGGAAAATAGGCAGCGCCGCCGCCTTTTTCATCGGCAATGCGTTGTTAGCCCCGCTGCCGCTAGTGGGTTCGTTCGGCTGGCCGTTTGTGCTTGCCGTCATTCCGCCGCTTTCCGCCGCCGCTTTGGTCAACGTGTTGATCGCGCTGGCCGTTGCCCCGGCGGCTGCCCGTTTGATGGCGAAGGCGGGGGCGCCGCATGCGTGATGTGCTCTTCCTTCCATTGACCGAAGGCAGAGAGCTCGCCATTGCCGTCGACGGCTCGGCGGCGGTCGGGGACAAGCCGGGTGATACGGTGCATGCTCCGGCGGAGACGGTCGCATATTTTGCCGCCCGCGTCGCCTTGATGGAATTGCTGAGTGTCGGGGCGGAAGCAAACGCCGTCGTCTTGCAAAACTTTATGGGGGATGACCGATGGGAAGCGCTTTGCCGCGGCATTGAACGAGTCTGCCATGAACTTTCTCTTCGCCTTCCGGTCACCGGCAGCACGGAATCGAATTTTTCCACCGTCCAGTCGGCGCTTGGCGTGATGGCGGTCGGAACGGTGGCGGCCGAACGGAAGCGGATCGGCGTCACGCCGGAGGGAGCGAAGTTTGCCGTCATCGGCCGCCCGCTCGTCGGCCCGGCCGTGCTGGCGCATCCTCAATGGGTCGCGCCGCTTTCGCTGTTTGTTGAGCTTCTCGCCTCTCCGTCTGTTTATGAGCTCGTCCCGATCGGTTCCAAAGGCATTTACTACGAATGGATGCAACTGTCGGCCGCCAACGGCCGCCAAGGGCGGGCTTGCGCCTGCCCGCTGCCGCTCTTTGCCTCTGGTGGTCCGGCGACGTCGTTTTTGATCAGCTATGACCGGGCGGCAGAGGGCGAATTGCGGAAGCGAGCCGGCCGCCTCTTTTTTCCGCTCTTTGCCGAGCGATAGCCGGTTCGCTCGGCCGTCTTCCTTTTTCGTCCAAAAAAATGGTTCCCTTTTTGCATGAGACCCGTTATCATGAAGATAATGGAATGGTTCGGCTTTGGTCCATGGAAACGAATAGGGGGAGAGACACGATGGACCCCGTTTTTGAACAGTTGTACGAACAATATCACGATGATTTTTTTATATTACATGGTGCGAAATCGAGAGCATGCCGAAGATTTAGTGCAAGAAGTGTATGTGAAAGTGCTGCGTTCGTACAAACGGTTTAAAGGGCAATGTAGTGAAAAGACGTGGCTGCTGTCCATTGCGCGCCATGTGGCGATCGATTTTTTTCGCAAGCAAAAACGACGCCAGTGGGTGAAGGCATCGGAGTGGAGCGAGGAGCAGCTCGGCGCTGACGAGCCGATGCCGGAGGAAATCGCGATTCAAAACGAGGAAATTCAACTCATGTACCGCTGCTTGGCGCGCTGCACGGTCGACCAACAGCTTGTGCTCGTCCTCCGATTCATCCAGTCGCTGTCGATTGCTGAAACGGCAGCCGCGCTCGGCTGGACGGAAAGCAAAGTGAAAACAACGCAGCACCGCGCGCTGAAGGCGCTGAAACAACATATGGAGGAAGAGGCCGAACGGGAGGAGTGGCGGCATGAAAAAATTTCCCTGGAATGAGCGATGCATCGAACATAGCCTTGAGCAGCTGCCCATGGTGAAAGACCGGCGCACAAAAGAAGATGTTTACGAACGGCTTCAGCGCACCCAGCGCAAGATGCGCTGGAGACGGCGTTGGCTTTCGGCGGCATCGATGGCCCTCTTTCTTGCGGTTGTTGCTGTCGGAATGAATGCGGCCGCTCCGGAGCGCGCGGAACAGCAGCAGCGATCCTCTACCGTCAAAACGCTAGGAGCCGAGAGCGCTCCCCCCCAAGTTGAGACGATAATGGCCGCTGATGCGACGCCGGCGCAGGAAGATGCCGGCGTCATGGTGGTCGGCTTGCCTGATGCGGCAAACGGCCGGGTGGTGCCAGTGGCGGTTCCGCTCAGCGGCCGATTGGCCCCCGAAGAGCGGTTCACGGCAGCGCTGCGCGTGCTTGGGCGCTCTCCGCTGCGGGCGGCGTCCGCTTGGTTTGATGGAGTGGTCATTCAGCCGGCCGCCGGGGGGACGGGGGAATGGATGGTGCACGTCCCGGCTCAGCACCGCGTGTTTTCGGCCAGCCGCAAAGAGCAGAAGCTGTTTGTCGACGCCCTCGTCGAAACAGCGCGGCAAATGGGGGAGCGGCGCCTCCGCTTTTTCACCGGAGAGAAGGAAGGGCTTGAGTTGCCGGCGCTCGGAATGGTAAAAGCGACAAAAATCAAGGAGCGGCAGCGAATGTATGATAAAAACAGCGCTTCGTTCGGCTATACAGTGCTCGTTCCGGCGCCGGGCAGCGCTCGCACGTTTTCGAAGGCGCTGAAGCAGATGAAAACATCGACGATCCGCGGGCTCGAGCCGGCCATTCCGCCGGGAGTAAACGTGGAGCTGGCTGATATGGATGCGCGGCATGCGATGGTCCGGATTCAGCTGACCGCTCAGCCACATGAAGAGGACGCGGCGCGCATGGCGGAGGCTGTGCTGCTGACAGCGAAAGAGTTTGGCTTCCGTGAGGTGACGTTTGCGGCTGACGGGTTGTCGAACTTGGGCCCGTATCCGGTTGGAATGCGAATCCGCGTGCCGGCCGGGCCGAACGCTCTGTTGATGGCGGCCGGCTGGTAGCCGCCGCCGTTTGCGTCGTTTTGTTACGATCTTCACTTTGTTGTTCTATCGGAGATGATATTGGCATAAGACATATATGGCGCAAAGAAGGCAAGGAGGGGTGGCAGATGGATGATCTCATGACACGGCTCTTGGCGGTCGCCGGCGTCGCGGTATGCGTCGGGCTGTTGTTTCTCGTCGGCGCGAACGGATGATTGGGTGATGATTCGCCAAACGGTTGTCCTTTCTTGCGGTGATGCGTTATAATGAAAAAAACAGCAGGAGGGGAGAAACACTGTGCTGACTGATTATCACAACCATTTGGAGCGGGGGACGCTGACGCTCGATTATTTGCGCCAGTTCACCGATGAAGCCGCGAAAAAAGGCATTCAGCATTTTGGCATTTCCGAGCATGCGTATCATTTTTACCAAACGAAAAACATTTTGTCCAACCCGTGGGTGGAGGCGCGCCGGTGCTACGATATGGCCGACTATGTCCGCTTGTTCCACGAAGCGTGGGATGCCGGAATCGACGTGAAAATGTCGATTGAAATGGATTACACTCCCGGCAAACATGAGGAAATGGCTGCGTTTATCCGCTCGTACGAGTTTGACTATGTCATCGGTTCGATCCATTGGGTCGGCGATTTCGGCATCGACTTAGTCGAGTTCCGCCGTGAATGGGAACGGCGCGATTTGTATGATACATATCGCAAATACTTTGACCAAGTCGTAACGCTCGCCGAGTCGAACTTATTTGATATTATCGGCCATTTGGATTTGGTGAAAATTTTTAAATACGTTCCGGAAGATGAAGAGTTTTTGCTTGAGCAATACGACCGGGCGACGACAGCGCTCGCCAATTCGAAGACGTGCGTCGAGATCAGCACGGCCGGGCTGCGCAAGCCGGTCGGCGAGCTGTATCCCGATCCGCGGCTGCTGCAAATGTGCTATGACAAAGGCATTCCGATCGTGTTGTCCTCGGACGCGCACGTGCCGGGCGATGTCGGCGCCGACTTTGACAAGGCGGTTGAACTCGCCCGCAGCGTCGGCTATACCGAACTCATGACGTTCTCGAAAGGCGAGCGGAAAGCGGTGCCGCTCGGTTAAGCAGCTCACATTTCGCACCTTGAATAAAAATTCGAAATAAGCCCGATTTGACCGAATAAAAATTAGTTATTTTACAATTTTTGTATAAAAATTATTTTGATACGAATATCCGGGGTGTTTTTTTGTATATTATGCAAAGGTTGCGAAATATGAGAAGCAGAATGGACGGCGGAAACAGGCCGCCATGCACAGAAGGCAGCCATGGGCGCCTGTTGCAAGGCGCTGCGCCGCCAACGATGAAAAAAAGCAGGCTTCCCGTTTGGGAACCCTGCTTTTTTTGTTTTCGTTACGCTTCGAGCCGTTTGACGGTTTCAATATCGTCAATTTGCGCCAGCGCTTTTAATACCGCGTCATCGACTGGTTTGTCGAGCGATAGGATCATCATGGCTTTTCCGCCCGCTTCTTGGCGGCCGACTTGCATTGTGGCGATGTTGACGTTATGCGCCCCGAGCACGTTCCCGACTTTCCCGATCATCCCCGGGCGGTCGTGGTGCTGAATGTAAAGGAGATGGCCTTCCGGCGCGAAATCGATCGTGACGCCGTCAAAATGGACGATGCGGTCGCCGTAGTTCGGCACATGCGTTCCTTTGATCGTAAACGTTTTGTTCTCGCCATGGACAGTGAGCGAAATGCAGTTTGCATAGCCGTGCGTCTCATCAGAGAATTTTTCGCCGTATGTGATGCCGCGCTCTTTGGCGACCATGGCGGCGTTTACCTCATTGACGGTGGAAGCGACGCGCGGCCGCAGGAAGCCGGCAAGCAAGCTGCGAGTGATGTACGTCGTTTCCAAATCGGCGACCGTGCCGGCGTAGGTGACCGACAGCTCTTGAACCGGAATGTTCATAAACTGCGAAGCAATTAAACCGAGCTTTCGGCCTAAATGATAGAATGCTTGAATTTTCTCATAGACGTCTTTCGACAGCGCCGGCAGGTTGATCGATGATGTGACCGGTTGCCCTTCAAAAAAGTGGAGCAGCTCTTCAGCGACTTGGGTGGCGACGTTCAGTTGCGCTTCAACCGTCGACGCCCCTAAATGCGGCGTAACGATGACATTATCAAACGCCAGCAGCGGGTGGTCGCCCGGGGGCTCCTGTTCAAAGACGTCGAGAGCGACACCGGCGACATGGCCGCTTTCCAAAAACGGAATGAGCGCCTGCTCATCAATAATGCCGCCGCGAGCACAGTTGATTAAGTATACCCCTTTTTTCGTCTTTGCCAAATTTTCCGTGCCAAGCAAGCCTCTTGTTTCTTTCGTCAGCGGTGTATGAACGGTGATGATGTCGGCGACTGCCAGCACCTCATCAAGTGAATGGATGGAGACGCCGAGCTTCTCCGCCCGCTCTTTCGTCAAAAACGGGTCGTAGACGTGCACGGTCATGCCGAACGCCCGTGCCCGCTTTGCTACTTCTGATCCGATGCGGCCGAAGCCGATGATGCCCAATTTCTTGCCGAACAGCTCGTTGCCGACAAACGCCGAGCGGTTCCATTCCCGCGATTTGACAGAAATGTGCGCTTGCGGGATGCGGCGGACGAGCGCAGCCATCATGGCAAACGTATGCTCTGCGGCGGAAATCGTATTGCCGTTCGGCGCGTTAATGACGACAATGCCGCGTTTCGTCGCGGCGTCGACGTCAATGTTGTCGACGCCGACCCCGGCGCGGCCGACAATTTTCAGCTTCGGCATTTTCGCCAACAATTCTTCCGTCACTTTCGTTGCGCTGCGCACAAGCAAGGCGTCAAACGTGTGCAATTCGTCCTCCGCTTCGCTCACGTTTTTTTGAACGATGTCGATGTGCGCCGATGTGCGGAGCGGCGCCAAGCCTTCTTCGCTAATGGCATCGGAAACGAGTACGCGAACCACAGCAGGTGCCCCTTTCTGTTTCGAAGATGTTAAATTTCTAATAATTTAACATAGCAAAGCGCTTTCTGTCAATGGAAAGCGAAGAAGTCATACCAATGACAACGCTTTCTGTTTTGGGGAATGTTCGTGTTTCCAAAAGAAAACCGCCCATATCCAAAGATATAGGCGGGATTGTTCGGAAATAGCTGAGGTTCGCATTGGATGTACAACGTTTTAGGCGATTATTTTTTGTTTTGTTCGTTGTAGCGGGCGATGCACTCATCGATCAGTTTTGCCGCAGCTTCCGGCCCTTCCCATGTGCCGATTTCCGTCCGCTTGCCTTGCAAGTCTTTGTACCGTTCAAAGAAGTGGGCGATTTCTTTCAGCTTGTGCTGCGGCAGGTCTTCAATCGAGCGGACTTCATCAAAGCGCGGGTCTTCGACTGGCACGCCGATGAGCTTCGCGTCCTCCTCACCGCTGTCGACCATGTTCAAAAAGCCGATGACGCGCGTATCGATGACGCAGCCCGGGAATGTCGGATTCGTTGTGATGACCAAAATGTCGAGCGGGTCGCCATCGAGCGCCAGCGTATTTTGCAAGTAGCCGTACTCAGCCGGGTAAAACATCGGGGAGTACAAGACGCGGTCGAGTTTGAAAACGCCCCGCTCTTTGTCGAACTCGTATTTGTTTTGGCTGCCGGTTGGAATTTCGATAAACGCTTCGACAATTTTATTTTCGAATGCCACAACCCGTTCCTCCTTTTTTGGTTGTTATGTACGCATGAAAACTCGCCCGCCGGCGCCCAGGGCGGGCAAGACAATCTTATTGTAGCATGTTCCCTTGCGGCGCGCCACTTGTCAAATGGCATTTTTTCACGCTTTCGTCAAAAAACCCTCTTGCCGATTCGGCAAGAGGGGAGATTTCAGTCGAATTTATTTGGATCGCCGTTAAACGGCTCGTCAGCGACTTTGATCGACTCGGTCGGGCAGCCTTCAAACGCATCCATCATATCGTCGATTAAAATGTCCGGCACTTCGACAATCCCTTGGTTGTCGTCAAGCGTGACGTAGGCAATGCCGTCCTCGTCATAATCGTAAATATCCGGAGCTGCCGCGCCGCATGCTCCGCAGGCAATACATGTTTCTTTATCGACAATCGTATACTTTGGCATAAAAATCGAACCTCCCCAATTTTTTGGAAACGGACGGGTCATCTCCGTGTTGCCTGCTCGGAAATGAACTTTTCACTTTTATAATAAGACCGTTCGTCCCGCTTTTCAACTAAAAAATTGCTCTCCTGTATTTTTACACATATGTCCCTTGTTTATTTTTGTTCCAAAATCGTTTTTTCATTGCAAACGGCTTGTGCGATTTTTGTTACAATAGAGGTGGGGAGGAATCAAAGATGCGGCACGGTTACGCCTCGTTTTTGCTTGCCCACTGCTTGCGCCGCCTAAACGGTGAACGGACGCTGGCAGCGGTGTACCATTTGTTGTCTGGAAAAAAATCAGCCCAGACGCTGCAAGACTGCAAATGGTTTCAACTTGCGCCGTTTTTCGGCACATGGAAAGACGTGACGATGGACCGATTGGAGGAGGCGGCCCTCGTGCTCGTTCGGAAGCAGCGGGCCGCGCCCGTCCATGACCGGACATATATATTGACGGAAAAAGGGCGGCATTGGCTCGATGAACAGGCGGCATCGTTCCCCCGCTATGTGAACGGCTGGCGCTACCATGAGGTCGAGCCGCTTTTTTGGCAGCGGCTGTCGCTCATTGGGCAGACGCTGTCCAACCTCTCCCATGGACAGCGTTTTATCCCCATTTGCCGCGACGAGCGGACGCTGTTATGGGTGAAGCAGTATTTGCTGGGCAAGGGATCGCGCCAAACGTTGGCGCGGGCGCTTTATGACGAGCTCATCCGGCTGCTTGCGGCTGTTTCTGAAGAAGCGGCGACGGTGTTTGCGCTCCGGCTGACAAGCGCCCGCCGCATCGGCTGGACGGCGGAGCAAATTGCCGCTTGGCTGCAAAAGGATGTGCTGTATGTGCAGTTTCAGTTTCGCAACGCGCTTCATTATATGATGGCTGAAGCCGAAGCCGGGCGCGCCCCGGTGATGGCCGAGCTGATGGCCGGGCTGGCGCCGGTGCAGCTGACACAATCGGCGCAAAAAACGTACGAATGGCTGCAAAAAGGAAAGACGATCGACGAAATCGCCGCCCTTCGGCGCTTGAAAAAAAGTACAATCGAGGATCATGTCGTCGAGTTGGCCGCCAATGTGCCCGATTTTTCGATCGACCCGTTTGTCGCCGCTGAAAGGGCAGCGGCGATCCAGGCCGCGGCGCGGGCGCTCGGGACGCACAAGCTGAAGCGTATTCGCGAGGCGCTTGGCGGAATAGCGAGTTATTTTGAAATTCGGCTCGTGTTGGCAAAGGAAGTGGGACGTTGGATGAATTAACGAAAACATTGCTTGAGCGGTTCGGGCACGCGTCGTTTCGGCCCGGACAGCGCGATGTGATCGAAGACGTGCTCAGCGGGCGCGATGTGCTGGCGATGCTGCCGACTGGAAGCGGCAAATCGCTTTGCTATCAGCTGCCGGCGTATTTCCTCCCGGGGAGCGTGCTCATTGTCTCGCCGCTCGTCTCCTTAATGGAAGATCAAGTCGAGCAGTTGCGCCGGCGCGGTGAAAAGCGCGTTGTCGCGTTCCATAGTTTGCTCGATGCGGAAGAAAAATGGCAAGCCCTCGCCTCGCTTCCAGATTTTCGCTTTATTTATGCCTCACCGGAAATGCTGCAATCTGAAACGTTTTTGGCGGCGCTCCGGCGCGCTCGTGTTTCGTTGTTTGTCGTCGATGAGGCGCATTGCATTTCACAGTGGGGTTATGATTTTCGCCCGGACTTTTTGAAGCTCGGAGCGGTCCGCCATGCGCTCGGTTCGCCGCCGTGTCTGGCGCTGACGGCGACGGCTACGCCGGAAGTGCAGGAGGACATCATCCGCACGCTCGGGATGGAGCGGACGCGCCGCCATATTTATTCCGTCGACCGCCCGAACATCGCCTTGGCGGTGGAACATTGCTTATCGGTTGAGGACAAAGCTGCGCGCTTGGCCGAATGCGCGAAACGGCTCCGAGGACCGGGGATCGTGTACTTTTCAAGCCGGCAGTGGGCTGAAGAAATGGCGCGCCGGCTGGCGCAAAACGGGGCGGGTCGGGTCGCCTATTACCACGCCGGCATGGATGGGGAACAACGGCTGCTTGTGCAGCAGCAGTTTTTATATGACGAGCTCGACATCGTTTGTTGCACAAGCGCGTTCGGCATGGGGGTGGACAAAGGAAACGTCCGTTTTGTGCTTCACTTTCATATGCCGGCCCAGCTTGAGGCGTATGTGCAGGAAATCGGGCGCGCCGGGCGTGATGGGGCGCCAAGCCTTGCGGTATTGTTTTACGCGGACGGCGACCGGGCGATCGCCCAGGCGGTCGCCGAAGCGGAGCTTCCCGACTCGACTGCGCTCCGCGAGTGGTGCCGGCGGCTGCCGGAAGACGCCATCGGCGGTGGATGGCGCGCTATGGTTGATGCCGGCGGATTTACGGACATACAAAAACGGCTGTTGGCGTACTTTTTAGAATGGGGACAAACAGCGGCGCCCGAACAGCTGACGGCCGCGGCGAAGGAGCGGCTGTATGAACGGATGGCCGCTGCCATCGAGGCGCGGCGGCGTTGGAAGCGCAAAAAATTGCGCGAAATGGAGGAATGGGTGCACGCCTCTTCATGCCGGCGCGCGGCGATTGTCCGCGCGTTCGGGGAGGAGCTATCGGACAAACCGGATGCTTGCTGCGACAACTGCGGCCTGGAGACGGACCGTTTCATGGCGGACGGGCGCCGTCCCGAGCCGGCGCCCGTCCGGCCTTGGCGCGAGGAGCTATGGCATATGTTTTTTGGCGGGAGGCGGCGCGATGAGGCGGCAAAGTGAACAAATCAAACAGATGACAGACCGCGAAGTGCTCATCCATCTTTATATCACGCAAGGGTTGCTGCTGCTTTTGGCCGGCGGCAGCTCGCTGTTTTTATTTGCTCGGGAGGAGTGGCGTCGGCTTTGGCAGTTTGAGCTGCGCGATGTGCTCGTGTACGGAGCCGGCGGGGCGGCGTTCGTGCTCGCTGCCGAGTTTTTGGCGATGCGCTATTTGCCGGACGATTGGCATGATGACGGCGGCGTCAATGAAAAAATATTCCGCGGCCGCTCGATTCCGCATCTCTTTTTTTTATGTGCGCTCATTGCGGTGACGGAAGAATGGCTGTTTCGCGGCATTGTGCAGACGCATTGGGGGCTATGGGCGGCAAGCGCCATTTTTGCCGTGCTGCACGTCCGGTATTTGGAAAAATGGTTTTTGTTTATGGTCGTCGTGCTGCTCAGTCTCTTTCTCGGCGTCCTTTACGAGCAGACTGACAGCTTATGGGCCGCCATCACCGCTCACTTTTTGATCGATTTTGTGCTTGCCTTACATGTTCGGTTCAAACGGGGGGCAGAGGAAGAAAGGGAGTGAAGCGATGGAAGAGGCATCGGGTCGCCTGGCGCGGAAAAAACGCCCGGCGTCAAGCGCGGGGGCGCCGCCATCGCGCCTAAAACGGCGGCGGCAAAAAGAGGAGCAAAAACGAAAATACATTCCCATCCGTTTGCTCGCGTTTTTGTTTTTAACGCTGCCGGCTGCGGTGACGGCTGTTTACTATGCCCAGTCAAAGCCTGGAACGATCACAGTCGTCCGCCATGAAGAAAGCGGCAGCCGGGAGACGGTGCGCATTATTCAAGAAGATGGCGCGAAGGCGGAACAAACATCAGAGCCGAAGCGCGCCGCGGGTGACGGGGCAAAAAGCGAATCCGACGCGCAGACCATCACCCATGTGGTGGCGGCGAACGAAACGCTCTATAGCATTGCGATGAAATATTACGGAACGCCTGCCGCCATGGAGATCATCAAAAAAGAAAACGGCTTGTCAACGAGCCGGCTCGAGCCGGGGCAAACGCTGCGCATTCCGTTCCCCGCTCAGACGGAATAAGCGGTTGCGCCCGCCGGCCGAAAAAATGGCCGCGCGCGTTCCCCTTTGTTCTAATCTGTCTGTTGCCCGCATATGATGGACAATAGAATACGGACAAGGGGAGAGCGCCATGACCCGGTTTCCGGATGAATTTTCCCTCGATGAAGTGACAAAAGAAATGTTGCTTGCCGTCATTGAAAAAAAGAAAAAATGGGAGCGGCTTGAAAAGCGGTCGACGCTTTTGCAGGCGGCCGCGTTGGCCGGCTTGGCCGCGTTCCTTCTTTATATCATTGCCAACGCTGCAGCGATCACGGCGTGGAGTGAACGATTCGCCTGGTTTTTTGCCGCCCCGGCCCACCTTTTCATCTTGCTCCTGTTATGTACGGTGTATTGGCTGGCTGTTTATTATTATAAAGGAAAAAGTGAAAAGGCGGAAAACGACTTTCATGCCCTCCGTTGCGAAATTATCCAGAAAAGCATCGATTTATGGAAAAATGAAGAACAATGGAATGGGCGTCACCGGCTGTTTGAATGGCTGAAGCGGGAGTACGACATCAACCTATATTATGAAAACGGCTGAATGGGAGCCCATCCAGCTGTGCTTTGTTTAGAATATTTTTTTCTGGTTGCGCTCTTCTTTCAAAATTTCCACTGCTTCGCGGAATCGCTGCGCATGAATGATTTCCCGCTCGCGCAAAAAGCGGAGCCCATCGTTTAAATCCGGATCGTCGCTCATGTTGATGATCCATTGGTAGGTGGCGCGCGCTTTCTCTTCAGCGGCGATGTCTTCGTACAAGTCGGTGATGGGGTCGCCTTTTGCTTGAATATACGTCGCCGTAAACGGGTTGCCGGCGGCGTTATGGTAAAAGAGGGCGCGCTCATGATCGACGTAATGAGGCTCAAGGCCGGCTTCTTTCAGCTGCTCCGGCGTCGCGTCTTTCGTCAGTTTGTACACCATTGTCGCGATCATTTCCAAATGAGCGAGTTCTTCGGTGCCGATGTCGTTAAGCAGCCCGATCACTTTCGGGGGCAGCGTATAACGCTGGTTTAGGTAACGGAGCGCCGCCGCCAGCTCTCCGTCCGCCCCGCCGTACTGTTCGATTAAATACTTCGCCAATCGCGGGTTGCACGTGCTGACGCGAACCGGGTATTGCAGTTTTTTTTCATAAATCCACATGATCCGTTCCTCCTTGCGTTCGTGATGAATCAGCTACACTTGCCAAGGCCAAGGCGCGTCGTCCCAGTTCCACGGGTAGTTCGAATAGCTATGGCCGAACTGCTCAAGCGGGCCATAGGCGGCTTCAAACTGTTTTTTCAGCTGCTTCCGCTTTTGCGCGAGCTGGTTAAACTGTTGAATGGCTTGATAATCGTTCGGGTGGGTGTCCAAATAAAGCGTCAGCTCGACGAGGGCAAAATCGACGGCTTGCAGCTCCTCAAGCTGCTCGTAATACTCCTTGGGCATTTGTTTCATGAACCATCACCTTTTCCCTTCGTAAGGGCTGTAGTAAGGATCGTAAAACACTTGCCAGAGCGTTCCTTTCATCAACGCCTCGCGCAGCGGAAACTGCGGCAAATTCGGCGGTTGGAAGCCGACATACAAGTTGGGCGCGGTGACGTACGTTTTGACGCGGATCGGCGGGCACGGGTCAAACGGGCTGATGTACGGCTCATATTGTTTGCGCGTCGTAAACATAAAACCCCCCCCTTTTTTGGCAAAGTTCAGTCTATATGTATGATGGAGCCATGTCGTTCATGCCTGTTTGCCATGACGAATAATGAGGATCGGGCTAAGGAGGAAACCATGGGCCGTCTATCGATGACCGCCATGGCCGCTGTTTTGTGCACGTATTTGTTTTTTCGCTGGCTGCCGCCGCTCGAGCCGTTCTCGCTGGAGCGGTTTTTGACCGATTTGCTGTTTGCCCCGCTGCGGACATGGCTTGCGCTCGTTTGCTTTTGGTTCGGGACGGCTGCCAACGGGGCGCTCATCCGCGCGGCAGTCGGCGGGACGGTGCGCCTGTTGTCCGGCCGGCGGTTTCGTGTCGGGGAATGGGTGGCTAGTTTGGCGGCGCTCGGCCATTTTTATTGGGCGTTTCGGTTTCATTGGCCGCTGGCGGCGCTTTTTTTCGTTTTTTCCTTTTTTTATGGTATGATGACGATGAGAGACCGCCGATTGACCAAAGATGATCGGCTTTAGCAGGAGGGAGGGCTCAAATGGCAGGGCAGCACGGCGGTGTTAACGAGTAACGGCTACGGGACGACCGGGGTGCCGCTTCGCCTCGGAGCGCCGGCAGAGACTCATCTCATCACGATTGTGCCCGGAAAACCGACACCCGAGAAAAAATGCTTGTCTAAAACCGGGAAAACGATGTAAACTCATTAATAACAATAAACACAATAAACGAACCAATTGCCGATTGCGTCATACAATAACGGTAAGAGATGGCTCTGTAGGTAAGGAGGGGTGTCGATGCGTCTTGAGCGCTTGACCCACAACAAAATTAAAATTTTCTTGACGTTTGACGATTTGCTGGACCGCGGGTTGACGAAAGACGATTTGTGGAAGGACACGTTTAAAGTCCATCAGCTGTTCCGCGATATGATCGAGGAAGCGAGCGAAGAGCTCGGCTTTGAGGTGAACGGATCGATCGCGGTCGAAGTCTACTCTTTACCGGCACAGGGCATGGTCGTTATCGTCACGAATGAAGGCGACTACGACGACATGGAAGAAGAATTCGCCGACGATTACATTGAGATGCAGGTAACGCTCGATGAGAGCGATGACATATTTTACGAATTCCAAGCGTTCGAAGATGTCATCCAGCTCGCTCATCGCCTGCATGCGGTCGGCTGCCTCGACGGCACGCTTTATTCGTACCAAGGCCGCTTTTACTTGCACGTTGCCGAGGAACCGCCGATTCCGCTCGACAACTTTGTCGCCTTGCTGGCCGAGTTTGGCAACCCGGCCACGATAACGATACACCGTGTGCAAGAATATGGAAAACAGTTGATCGAACGGCGCGCCATTGCGCAGCTCGTTCACTATTTTCGGGCCAACTAGGGCGCAGCCAAGACTCCTTTATATGGACAAGGAGTCTATTTTTTCGCGCGAAAGGCTTCCATAAAGCGGTTCGCGCGTTTCATCATTTTTCCTTTGCAGATGCCGACAGAAGGTGTATACTATGACATGGAAGGCGACAAACTATTATAGCGAGCTTATAGGAGGTTTACGTATGGCAGCCGATAAGCATACGGAAGATAAGGGGCAACAATACGACGTGCTGGCGTCGACACAAATTGTTATACATAGAGCGTTGGAAAAGCTTGGCTATCCGGAAGAGGTGTATGAGCTCTTGAAAGAGCCGATCCGCGTGCTGACCGTTCGCATTCCGGTGCGCATGGATGACGGATCGGTGAAAATTTTTACCGGCTACCGGGCGCAGCATAACGATGCCGTCGGCCCGACGAAAGGCGGGGTGCGCTTCCATCCAGACGTCACCGAGCGCGAAGTGAAAGCGCTGTCGATTTGGATGAGCTTAAAGTGCGGCATCGTCGACTTGCCGTATGGCGGCGGCAAAGGCGGGATCGTCTGCGACCCACGCACGATGTCGTTCCGCGAACTGGAGCGTTTAAGCCGCGGCTACGTGCGCGCTATCAGCCAAATCGTAGGGCCGACAAAAGACATTCCGGCGCCGGATGTGTTTACAAACTCGCAAATTATGGCGTGGATGATGGATGAGTACAGCCGCATCCGCGAGTTCGATTCGCCGGGCTTCATCACCGGGAAACCGCTTGTCCTCGGCGGTTCGCATGGCCGGGAAACGGCGACGGCCAAAGGAGTGACGATTTGCATTCGTGAAGCGGCGAAAAAACGCGGCCTGTCGCTCGAAGGCGCGCGCGTCGTCGTCCAAGGGTTCGGCAACGCCGGCAGCTATTTGGCCAAATTTTTGCACGACGCCGGAGCGAAAGTCGTCGGCATTTCTGATGTGTACGGCGCGCTGTACGATCCGAACGGCCTTGACATCGACTATCTGCTCGAACGGCGCGACAGCTTTGGCACGGTGACGAAGCTGTTTAAAAATACGACTTCGAACAAAGAGCTTCTTGAGCTCGATTGCGATATTTTAGTGCCGGCGGCCATCGAAAACCAAATTACGGCTGAAAACGCCCCGCGCATTAAGGCGAGCATCGTCGTCGAGGCGGCGAACGGGCCGACGACGCTCGAGGCGACGGAAATTTTGACGCAACGTGGCATTTTGCTCGTCCCGGACGTGCTGGCGAGCGCCGGCGGCGTGACGGTGTCGTACTTCGAATGGGTGCAAAACAACCAAGGGTACTATTGGACGGAAGAAGAAGTGGAACAGCGGCTTGAAAAAGTGATGGTCAAAGCGTTCAATAACGTGTATGAAATGGCGCAGACGCGCCGCGTCGACATGCGACTTGCCGCTTACATGGTCGGCGTTCGCAAAATGGCGGAAGCGTGCCGATTCCGCGGCTGGGTGTGAGGCGAGCAAGCAAGTGATGTTTGCAAGCTTTCGCGAAATCCCCTATCATAAGATAGGGGATTTTTTGCTTCGTGCGAGGTGACAAAAACATGAGGAAAGAAACAATCATCATCGTCGGCGGCGGACCGTGCGGGCTGGCGGCGGCGATTGCCTTGCAAGACGCCGGGTTTTCGCCGCTTGTAATCGAAAAAGGGAACATCGTCCATTCGATTTACCGTTTTCCGACGCATCAGACGTTTTTCAGTACGAGCGACCGGCTCGAGATCGGCGGGGTGCCGTTTATTACAGAAAACCGGAAGCCGACGCGAAATCAAGCGCTCGCTTATTACCGGGAAGTCGTGGTTCGCAAGCAAGTGCGCGTCAATGCTTTTGAAGAAGTGAAAACCGTCAAGCCGCAGGCAGATGGAGCATTTCTGATTGAAACGACAAAAGGGACGTACCGCGCGCAGTACGTCGTCATCGCCACCGGCTATTACGGCCATCCGAACTATATGAACGTGCCGGGGGAAGAGTTGCCGAAAGTGATGCATTACTTTAAAGAAGCGCATCCGTACTTCAACACGGACTGTGTTGTCATCGGCGGCAAAAACTCGAGCGTCGATGCGGCGATGGAGCTCGTCAAAGCCGGGGCGCGCGTGACGGTTCTCTACCGGGGCGGGGAATATTCCAAAAGCATTAAGCCGTGGATTTTGCCGGAATTTGACGCCCTTGTGAAAAAAGGCGTCATTCGCATGGAATTTCATGCCCATGTGAAAGAGATCACGGAAGATGCGGTCATTTACGAAGTGAACGGGGAGACGAAAACGATCAAAAATGATTTCGTGTTCGCTATGACCGGCTACCATCCGGACCATCGCTTTTTAATGAACATCGGCGTCGGCGTCGATCCGGACAGCGGCCGGCCGCACTACGACCCGGAAACGATGGAAACGAACGTCCCAGGGGTGTTTATCGCCGGGGTGATTGCGGCCGGCAATAATGCGAACGAAATTTTTATTGAAAACGGCCGTTTCCATGGGGACGCTATCGCCGCCTGCATCGCCCGGCGCGAGCGGGAAGCGGCGGCCCGAAAGCCGCTATACTTGCATCCGCACGGCGGAAACGGGCGCTGTGATGGAAAACGGGAAAGTGAGGGTGACGAATGTGGCTGAACGGAAAGTTGTGCTGCTGACGACTGGCGGCACGATTGCCAGCAAACGAAATGAGCGCTCCGGCCGCCTAAAGGCCGGGGCATTGAGCGGCGAAGAGCTCGCTTCGCTCTGCCATTTGCCAAAGGAAATTGAAGTGGTGGTTGAGAGCGTGTTTCAGCTCCCGAGCATGCATTTGACGTTTTCGCATTGGCTTGAATTGAAAAGGCGGATTGAGGCGCATTTCGCCGATTCGTCTGTGGATGGCATCGTCGTCACCCACGGGACGGACGCGCTCGAGGAAACAGCGTATTTTCTTGATTTGACCATTGACGATCCGCGGACGATCGTCGTCACCGGCTCGCAGCGGGCTCCGTTTGATTTAGGGAGCGATGTGTATATCAACATCCGCCATGCCATTTATGCCGCGTGCGCTGAAACGCTGCGCGGGGCGGGGACGGTTGTCGTATTCAACGAGCGCATTTTTGCTGCGAAATATGTGAAAAAGGAGCATGCTTCCAACATTCAAGGGTTCAACGCATTCGGGTTCGGCTATTTGGGCATTATCGACAACGATGAAGTGCACGTGTACCAAAAGCCGATCCGGCGCGAGCATTTCCGGCTCGTGCATCCGCTTCCGCCTGTCGACATTGTGAAATGTTACGTGGAGGCGGACGGCAAGTTTATTAAAGCGGCCCGGGAAAGCGGCGTCGCCGGAATCGTGCTTGAAGGAGTCGGCCGCGGGCAAGTGGCGCCGAACATGGTGGATGAAATCGTCAAGGCCGTCAACGACGGGATTAAGGTCGTGGTGACGACGAGCGCTGAGGAGGGGGCGGTGTATACAACGTACGATTACGTGGGAAGCGCCTATGATTTGCATAAAAAAGGGGTCATTCTCGGCAGCGACTATGACGCGAAAAAAGCGCGCATCAAGCTCGCCGTCGCTCTCGCCGCCGGTGCCGCCGTTGACGGCTTGTTCGCCTATTAGGTCGGCGGGCCGCTTGGCAATTTCGTCTTTTTCATCGCTCTGTTTCGTGGTACGATAGAGATAAACCGACAAAGAAACGGGGATCGGCATGTTTTCGTTGATTTCTGCCGGCGTCGCCCCCGGGGTGGCGCTGCTTAGCTATTTTTATTTAAAGGACGAGTATGAGGCCGAGCCGCTCTCCTTTGTGCTGCGCATGTTTTTTTTCGGCGCCTTGCTCGTTTTTCCGATTATGTTTATTGAGTATGTGCTCGCTGCCGAAGGGATCGTCTCCTCGCCGGCTGCCGAGGCGTTTTTCTCGGCGGCGCTGCTTGAGGAGTTCGTCAAATGGTTTGTCGTCTATTTTTTTGTCTACGACCATGACGAATTTGATGAGCCGTATGACGGCATTGTGTACAGCGCCAGCGTTTCGCTCGGATTTGCGACGCTCGAAAACATTTTGTATTTGCTCGCCAACGGAGTGGACACGGCAATCGCCCGGGCGCTCTTGCCGGTCTCAAGCCATGCCCTGTTTGCCGTCATTATGGGGTTTTATTTTGGCAAAGCCAAATTTGCCGGCCGAAAGCGCCGCTATTATTTATGGGCGTCGTTTTTGCTGCCGTTTTTCCTTCACGGCGTTTACGACTGGATTCTGCTCGCCCAAAAGCAGTGGGGGTATTACATGGGGCCGTTCATGCTCATCTTATGGTGGGTGGCGTTGCGCAAAGTGAAACAAGCGAAAGAATCCGTCCGCGTTGAGAAGATGCCATCCGTGAAAAGCCAGGCGTAACATGCTTGGCTTTTTTTGTTTTTTCTGCATAAAAAGGAGAAGTTGAAGAAAAATAGGGGTAAAAACGGCGATGGTTGACGGGAGGTTTGCATATGACAAGGAAATTGGTCATGCTCATGTTGATCGGCCTGATGACATGGATGCATCCGGCCGGCCATGCGGCTGCTTTTTCCCCGCAGGTGATTCAGCGTGGCGCGGTTGGCGACGATGTCATTGAATTGCAGGCGCGGCTGCAGTATCTCGGCTTTTACAACGGAAAGATTGACGGCGTGTTCGGCTGGCGCACGTATTGGGCGCTGCGCAACTTTCAATACGAATACGGGCTGCCGGTCGATGGTCTGGCCGGCGCCGAGACGAAACGAAAGCTCGTGAACGCATCGAAATATTACGAGTCGTTTGTGAAAGAGCAAATCCGTCAAGGAAACGAGTTCACCCATTACGGCGGCATTCCGCTCAGCCAGCAGGTGAAAAAGCGCGGCGGAGGCGGCAGGCGAACGGTGAAAACGACAGCATCCAATGTGCCGAAAGGGTTTTCGCAAAATGACATTCGACTCATGGCGAATGCTGTCTACGGCGAGGCGCGCGGTGAGCCGTACATCGGGCAAGTAGCCGTCGCGGCCGTCATTTTGAATCGGATCGAACACCCGTCGTTTCCGGACACGGTTGCCGGGGTGATCTTTCAGCCTGGGGCGTTCACCGCAGTGGCCGACGGACAAATTTGGCTGACGCCGAACGAAACGGCGAAAAAAGCGGTGCTCGATGCCATCAACGGCTGGGACCCGACCGACGGGGCCATTTACTACTTTAATCCGGCGACGGCGACAAGCGCTTGGATTTGGAGCCGGCCGCAAATCAAGCGAATTGGAAACCATATTTTTTGCAAATAAAAGGAGGGAGACGAGATGGTGCGAAACTTACTGATTGCAGCGCTTGTCGTCGCTGTCGTCGGCACTGGTTACTGGGGCTACCGCGAGCATCAAGAGAAAAATGCGATCTTGATTCATACGGAGAACAACTATCAGCGCGCCTTTCACGATCTGGCCTATCAAATTGACTTGCTTCACGATAAACTGGGCGCCACGCTGGCGATGAACTCGCATGCGTCATTGTCGCCGGCGCTCGCTGAAATATGGAAAATTGCCTCGGAAGCCCATTCCGATGTCGGCCAGCTGCCGCTGTCGCTTTTGCCGTTTAACAAAACGCAAGAATTTTTGTCGCAAATCGGTGAATTCACCTACCGGACCGCAGTGCGTGATTTGCAAGAGGAGCCGTTGACAAAAGAAGAGTATAAGACGCTGCAAGGGCTGTATAAAAGTGCCGGGGCGATCCGCCAAGAGCTGCGCAATGTGCAGCATTTAGTCTTGGAAAACAATTTGCGCTGGATGGACGTCGAACTGGCGCTGGCAACGAACGATCAAAAAGAAGACAACATCATCATTGACGGCTTCAAAGCGGTTGAAAAAAATGTTGATACGTTCTCAAGTTCGTCCGAGTTTGGTCCGTCATTCATCGGCCTGGCCAACGAGGAAAAAGGATTCGTCCGCGCGAAGGGCCGCCCGGTTTCCAAAGATGAAGCAAAGCGGATCGCACGCGATTTTCTCGGCTTGAAAGGAACGGAGAAGATCAAGGTGACGAAAAGCGGCAAAGGGGCCGACGAACGCTTTTACAGTTTGACGATTCACGATCCGAAAACAAAAGGCGATATTTACATGGATATAACGAAAAACGGCGGCTATCCAATTTGGGTGTTAAACAGCCGGCCGGTTGGCAAACCGACGATCAGCCTGCATGAGGCGGCCAACCGCGGAATGGCGTTTTTGAAGCGGCACAAATTCACCGGGTTTGAGCTGTATGACAGCACACAGTACGATAACGTCGCCGTGCTCACGTTTGTGAAAAGCGAAAACGGCGTCCGCATCTACCCGGAAGCGATCCAAATGAAAGTGGCGCTTGACAACGGCCATGTCGTCGGCTTTACGGCGCGCGACTATTTGTCGTCGTCCATCCCGCGCCCGCTGCCGAAACCGGCGATCACTGCCGAAGAAGTGAAGAAAAAGTTGAATCCGCATCTAAAGGTAATGGAACAGCGCCAGGCGGTCATTATGAACGACTTGCAAAAGCCAGTGCTTTGCTACGAGTTTTTAGGGACGCTCGGTGATGATACGTATCAGCTGTTTATGAACGCGTCAACCGGCATAGAGGAAAAAGTGGAAAAGCTTGAAAGCGTCGAACCGAATTACGAATGAAAACAGAGGGAGGCCTGAGACCATGGCTTCCTTTTTGTTTCCGTCCGCCTCAAGCGCCCACTCTGTGGTATAATGATCGTACAAAAACGGCATCCAGCTGAAAAGGGGAAGCGGAAACATGATGATCAAAATTGGGGATCCGATTCGGCTTGAGCCGCTTGATGGCTCGGCACGCCAATACCGAAGCAAAGTGCTTGCCGTCGATGGCGGGGCGATCCATATTGGCTACCCCGTTGACGAGCAGACGGGAAAAACAGTGTATTTGTTAAACGGGATGCAGTTTAAGGCAAGTTTTGTCAGCCAAGAAGGAGCGTTATACATGTTTGACACCGAGGTAAAAGGGAAAGTGCATGATCCGTTGCCAATGGTGGTCTTGGATTACCAAGGCGACGAATATGTCATCCGCATTCAGCGCCGCCGCTATGTGCGGGTGAGAGCGAATGTTGACGCTGCCGTCCACCCGCTTGGTGGAGGCGAGTTTGCCCCGTTTGTGACGATGACAGCCGATATTAGCGCAGGCGGGGCCGCTCTTTACATTCCGATGACGCACGCGCCGCTTCTGCGCCCCGGCATGTCAGTCGAGCTTTGGCTCGTGCTGACGATGCGCTCCGGCGACTGTCATTATGTGCGCACGAAGGCGACGGTCGTCCGCATGGCTGTCGACGAGCACAGCGGGGCGAGAATGGCGGTCGAGTTTGCCGGCCTCGCCTCGCAAGATCGCGTCCAGCTCATCCGCCACAGCTTCGAACGGCAGCTTGAAGAGAAGGGAATAAATAAGGCGACGGCGTGGAATACTGCTAGAAAAAACGGAAGGCGGGGTTGTTCGTCATGAAGCGGATCGAAGAGCTGTTATGGAAGCTTGTCGCGATTCAGGCGATTTGTCTGCTCATCGCCCAATGGCTTGTTCTGTACACGCCGGCGGCGCTTTATATCGGCAAAGTATATGAGTATGAGGGAGTCGCCAAGCCGACAAAAACAGAAACGATCGAAACGGCCGTCGACCGCTGACGGCGGATATGGTACAATGAACATGAGAATATGCAGGAGTTTCCTGCATTTTTCTTTGTGCCCTGATCAAATGATTTAGACAAAGCAGGAGGAACTATGAAACAACGGATTAACATCGCCATTGACGGACCTGCGGCAGCCGGAAAAAGCACGGTTGCCAAACTGATCGCCCGACGCCTCTCCTACGTGTATATTGATACGGGCGCGATGTATCGCGCGCTGACGTACCGGGCGCTCCAATGCGGCGTCGATGTCCATGATGAGCAAGCGCTCTTGTCGCTCCTTCGCCATACGCATATTGAACTGCAGCCTTCGCCGCAAGGGCAGCTCGTGTTTGTCAACGGCGAAGACGTCACGGACATCATTCGCGGCGAGGCGGTGACGAATGCGGTGTCGTTCGTCGCCCAGCATCCGCTGGTGCGCGAGGAGATGGTCGCCCGCCAGCGCGCCATGGCCAAAGGCGGCGGCGTCGTCATGGATGGGCGCGACATCGGAACGAACGTGCTGCCGAATGCCGAGGTGAAAATTTTCTTAAAAGCTTCGGTTGAGGAGCGGGCGCGGCGCCGGCATGAGGAAAACATCGCCCGCGGCTTTCCGTCCGACTTTGAAACGTTGAAAGAAGAGATCGCCCGCCGCGACCGCCTTGACTCGGAACGGGAAACGGCGCCGCTGCGCAAGGCGCCGGATGCCGTGGAAATCGACACGACGTCGTTGTCGGTCGAAGAAGTGGCGGCGCGCATTATGGAAGTTGTCAATGAAAGGATTGGATGACGGTGGATTTTTATTCCTTCGCCAAAGGAATCGTCAAAGGAGTGCTCACCCCTTTGTACCGTATTCAAACGATCGGGGTTGACCGCTTTCCAAAAGAAGGCGCGGTGCTTCTTTGCGCCAACCATATCAGCAACCTAGATCCGCCGGTCGTCGGCATTACGGCGCCGCGGCCGATTCGGTTTATGGCGAAAGAAGAATTGTTTCGCGTTCCGGTGGTGAAAACGCTCGTCAAAAACTTGCACGCGTTTCCCGTAAAGCGCGGCATGAACGACCGCCAGGCGTTGCGCATAGGGCTTGAGGTGCTGAAACAAGGCGAAGTGCTCGGCATTTTTCCCGAGGGGACGCGCAGCAAAGATGGCCGGCTGAAAAAGGCGCTGCCCGGCGTCGGCTTTTTCGCTTTGCGCACCGATGCGGCTGTCGTTCCATGTGCGATCATTGGCCCGTACCGGCCGTTTGTGCCGCTCAAAGTCGTGTACGGGGCGCCGATTGATATGGCGCCGCTGCGCGCGCGGAAGGCGAGCCCGGAGGAGGCGGCCGACTACATTATGGATCATATCCGCCAACTGCTTGAACAACATCAGTAAGCATTATAGTACATGTTGATTGAGAAAATATGGTATACTAATTAGAAAAGCGTCCTTATTTTGCCGACAGCCGGCCGCGGCCTCGGCGCGAGTCGCGCTTTTGGCAGGATCGCCAGTCGATGAAGGAGGGGTTTTTACGATGACAGAAGAAATGAATGTGCAAGTGAATGTGTATGGAGTGGGCGATATCGTCCGCGGCAAAGTGGTGAAGCTTGAGGACAAGCAAGTGCTTGTCGAAGTCGAAAACAGCAAGCAAAATGGCATCATCCCAATCAGCGAGCTGTCGAATTTGCATATCGAGAAGCCGAGCGATGCCGTTGCTGTTGGGGATGAAGTGACGGCGAAAGTCAAAAAAGTGGAAGAAGGCAAAGACGGGGAAGAAGGGCTGCTCATTTTATCGAAAAAGGCAGTCGATGCCGAGCGGGCGTGGGAAGAGCTTGAGCGCAAGTTCGCAAACGGCGAGGCGTTCGAAACGGTCATCAAAGACATCGTCAAAGGCGGGCTTGTCGCCGATGTCGGCGTGCGCGGCTTCATTCCGGCGTCGCTTGTTGAACCGCACTATGTTGAAGATTTTTCCGATTACAAAGGAAAAACGCTCGCCGTCAAAGTGGTGGAGCTTGACCGCGAGAAAAACCGCGTCATTTTGTCACACCGCGCTGTTGTTGAGGAAGAGCAAGAGCGGCAGCAGAAAGAGCTGCTTTCCCGCATTGAGCCGGGCCAAGTGCTCGAGGGCGTCGTCCGCCGCATTGCCGATTTCGGCGTCTTTGTCGATGTCGGCGGGTTTGATGGGCTCGTACATATTTCCCAGCTTTCCCATACGCGTGTCGCCCATCCGTCCGAGGTGGTGAAAGAAGGCGATGCGGTGAAAGTGAAAGTGCTGGCCGTCGACCCGGAGAACGGGCGTCTGTCATTGTCCATCAAAGAGGCGCTTCCGGGTCCGTGGGAAGGCATCAGCGAAAAAGTGAAGCCGGGCGATGTCGTCACCGGGACTGTGAAGCGGCTTGCTTCATTTGGCGCGTTTGTGGAGATTTTCCCGGGCGTCGAAGGATTGGTCCACGTATCGCAAATTGCCAACCGCCGCATCGGTTCGCCGCATGAAGTGCTGAAAGAAGGCGATGAAGTGAAAGCGAAAGTGCTCGATGTCAACGAGGCCGAGCACCGCATTTCCTTAAGCATCCGCGCGCTGCTTGAGGAAGAAACGGCCGCTCCGGCGGAAGATTACAGCCAGTATACGAAAACGGCGGAATCGCGCGGCTTCCAGCTCGGCGAAGTGATCGGCGAGCAGTTGAAAAAATTGAAATAACCTAAGTGTAAAAAAAGGGTGTCCGAGAAAGGCCGGAACACCCTTTTCTTATTATGATCGCGTATAGCGAGGTTTTCCACAGGCGGCGCGTTGTTACTGCCCGTTCCGTTCGCGCGCTTCTTCCGGCGTATCAAGCCGGGCTGCGCCTTTGTAGGCGAATGACTGGTCGCGGTCGGACTCGACGCGCCGCGATTGTTTCAGCTTTTTCTCCTGACGGTCTTTTCCCATACACCCCGCTCCTTTCTTGATGAATATCATTTTTACTATGACCAGGCGTTCTTTTTTCTATGCATGAATGAACGGCCATAAAAGATGACATAATGGACATAATAAGGGGTGGAAAAGATGGAAGGGACTTATTTTTATCTCTTTTTTTGGTTCATATGGATTGTCGCCACCTTTTTGATGAAAAAGACGGGCGAACGGACGAGGCTGGCGGCGTTCGCTCTTGTGATGATCAGTTCCGCGTCGTTGACGGTGGAAATCGGTGTTGTCCGCGCCACGTTGGCGTTTTTCGTTCTTTTTTTATGTTCATGTTATGCGGCCATCGAGCGGCGGCCATGCCGCCTTCCGTTTCTGGCGCTGTCGGCGTCCGGCTTGGCGTTTGCCTATGCCGCCTTCCGCCTGCTTGCCTTGTTTGATCCGGTTTGGATTTGGCTTGACGGCCAGTGGATGCTCGCTTGGTGGCTCGTTATCGTCAGCAGTTTGTTTCATCGCCGCTTTGCCGCCCGCCTTCTTTGTCTGGCGTTTGGCGGCTGCCAAGGGGAAGCGGTATACGCCATGGCCATTCACCGCATGGCGCCCGACTATGTGCTCGGTTCGTTCTCGTTTTTCGACGCGGCGGCGATCAGCGCGTCGTGTTTGCTTATTTGGGAAATGATCCGCTTCCTGTCGCTTCAGCTCGAGGAAAAACGGCCTGTAAGGAGGGCGAGACAGTCGTGAACGAATATACGTTTCCCATTTTATACGGTGTCGCTGTCGGAGTGCTGACCCGCCTTTATTTGTTGCGCACCGATTACCGGCAGTATCCGACATACTTGCACGGGCGGACGATCCATATCGCATTGGGGGTGATCGCTGCCGGTCTAGGGACGGTCGCCGTGCCGGCGATCATGGAAAAGGAGTTTGCCGCCATCACGTTTTTGGCGTTGGCCGCCTCACAGTTTCGCGATGTGCGCAACATGGAGCGCAACACGTTGAACGAGCTTGACCAGTATGAATTAGTGCCGCGCGGAAAAACATACATTGAAGGCATTGCGATTGTGTTTGAAGGGCGGAACTATTTGGTCATTTTCGTTTCGTTTTTATCGACTCTTTTTTATTTAGTGTGGAACGTTTGGGCGGCGCTCGCGGCCAGCGCCATCGGCATGATGGTGGCGCGGCGATTTATGAGCGGGAGCCGGTTGAAAGATATCGCCGATGTGAAATATGTCAAACCCCATTTTGAGGGGGCAGGGCTGTATGTGGACAACATTTACATTATGAATATCGGCTTGCCGGCGCGGAGGGAAGAAATTTTGCGCTACGGGATGGGGTTTATTTTGACGCCGAAAAACTTCAACGCCCGAACAACGATCGCCAACCTTGGGCAGCGGCAGGCAATTTTGCACGATGTGTCGACGGCGCTCGGCATTTACCGCGACTCCGGGACGCCGGCGCTCGTGCCGCTCGCCAAACGTGATTTAAACGACGGGCGCGTCGGCATTTTCATTTTGCCGCAAGTGGAGGATATCGAGAAGGCGAAAGCGGTCATTGAGAATGTTCCGGTGTTGGAGAGCGCGATCCGCATGCCGGGCGAGCGGCGTTGGAAACGGAGAGGGGGCAGCGGTGATGACGCATGAAAAAATGATTTTGGCGGTCATTACGATCAACGGTGAAGCCGTCGCTGGGGGTGCGCCGATCTTTGTTTGCCGCACGAAGGAGGAGATGGAGCGAATCGCCGCCAATTTGGAGGCGATTTTGGACGGCATCGCCCATGAGCTCAGCGACGGGCTGCTTGTGATCGTCAAGCATTAGGCGGTTGTTGGGTGTTTCACTTTTTGATAAAATAAAGCAGTTGCAGCACGTTTTGGTTCATCGCCCAGCGCCTTCCCCGCTTTTCAAGCCGGGTGGGCGGCAAAGGCGCGGATCGCCCAAGCGTGCTTGGCAGGGATGGATGTCTGGTCTGGAAAAAGGCGCCTCTTCAAGAGCAAACGAAATAAAAATGAGGATCAAAAGGGTGGTAGCATGGCAAATCCAGTTGTAGCGATTGTCGGCCGTCCGAATGTGGGGAAATCAACGATTTTCAACCGCATTGTCGGAGAGCGCATTTCCATTGTGGAAGACGTGCCTGGGGTGACGCGCGACCGCATTTACAGCAGAGCCGAATGGCTGAACCATACATTTTACTTAATCGACACCGGCGGCATCGACATCGGCGATGAGCCGCTGCTTGTGCAAATTCGCCAACAGGCGGAAATCGCCATCGATGAGGCGGATGTTATCATCTTTATGACGAACGGCCGCGACGGTGTGACTGCGGCTGATGAAGAGGTGGCCAAGCTGCTCCGCCGGTCGAACAAGCCCGTCGTGCTAGCCGTGAACAAAATCGACAATCCGGAAATGCGTGATTTGATTTACGACTTTTACGCGCTTGGATTCGGGGAGCCGTATCCGATTTCCGGGGCGCACGGGACGGGGCTTGGCGATTTGCTTGACGCCGTCGTCCGCCATTTTCCAAAAAGGGCCGCCGAAGAGTATGAAGAGGACGTGATTAAGTTTTGCCTCATCGGCCGTCCGAATGTAGGCAAATCGTCGCTTGTCAACGCCATCTTAGGGGAAGAGCGGGTCATTGTCAGCGACATTGCCGGGACGACAAGGGATGCGGTGGACACGTCGTTTGTGCGTGAAGGGCAGGAATATGTTATTATTGATACGGCAGGAATGCGCAAACGCGGAAAAATTTACGAAAGCACGGAAAAATACAGCGTGCTGCGCGCGTTGCGGGCCATTGAACGGTCGGATGTCGTTCTTGTCGTGCTAAACGCCGAAGAAGGCATTCTCGAGCAAGATAAAAAAATCGCTGGCTATGCGCATGAAGCCGGGCGCGGGGTGATTCTCGTCGTCAACAAATGGGACGCCATCGAAAAGGATGACAAAACGATGGCTGAATTTGAGCGGAAGATTCGCGACCACTTCCCATTTTTGGACTATGCCCCGATTTTATTTGTGTCGGCGAAGACGAAACAGCGGCTCCATAAGCTGCTGCCGCTCGTGCAGCTTGTCAGCGACAACCATGCGATGCGCGTTCAGACGAACGTGCTCAATGAAGTCATTATGGATGCGGTGGCGATGAACCCGACGCCGACGCATAACGGCAAGCGCTTGAAAATTTATTATATGACGCAAGTCGCCGTCAAGCCGCCGACGTTCGTCGCCTTTGTCAACGATCCGGAATTGATGCACTTTTCGTACGAACGATTTTTGGAAAACCGCATCCGCGATGCGTTTGGCTTCGAGGGTACACCGATCAAAATCATCGCCCGCCCGCGGAAATAAGAAAAGCGGAAGGCTGCGACAATCGGATAAAGGAAGTGGGAAACGATGGAGAACATCGCTGTATTGGGCGCAGGAAGCTGGGGGACGGCGCTGGCGCTCGTTCTGGCTGACAACGGGCACCGCGTTCGGCTTTGGGGGCAGCGGGCTGAACAGATCGAGGAAATCAACCAACGGCGGACGAATGAAAAATATTTGCCGGGCGTCCGCCTGCCGGAAGCGATCATCGGTTATCATGATCTTTGCGCTGCGCTCGACGGCGTGTCCGTAACGGTGCTCGCTGTGCCGACAAAGGCGATCCGCGGCGTGCTGCAAAAAGCGCGCGCGTGCCTGGCGGCGCCGGTCACCGTGGTCGCCGTCAGCAAAGGCATCGAGCCGGGGACGCACAAGCGCGTATCGGAAATTGTCGCTGAGGAAATGGGCGAATGGCTGGAAGACGTTGTCGTTCTTTCGGGGCCGAGCCATGCGGAAGAAGTGGTGCTCCGCCATCCGACGACGGTGGCGGTGTCATCGCCGAATATGGAAGCGGCGCAGCGCATTCAAGATCTATTTATGAACCATCACTATTTCCGCGTGTATACGAACCCGGATTTAGTCGGTGTCGAAGTCGGCGGGGCGCTGAAAAACATCATCGCCTTGGCCGCCGGCATCAGCGACGGGCTCGGCTACGGGGATAATGCGAAAGCAGCCCTCATCGCAAGAGGGTTGGCCGAGATTGCCCGGCTCGGCTGTGCGCTCGGCGCCAACCCGCTCACCTTTTCCGGGCTGGCCGGAGTCGGCGACTTGATTGTCACGTGCACAAGCACCCATTCCCGCAACTGGCGGGCCGGTTATATGCTTGGCCAAGGAAAAAAACTTGACGAGGTGCTCGAAAGCATGGGGATGGTTGTCGAAGGGGTGCGGACGACAAAAGCGGCGTACGAGCTGGCGGGAGAACTCGGCGTCAAAATGCCGATTACCGAGGCGCTCTATGAAGTCTTGTTCGAAGGGAAAGAGCCGAAAGAAGCAGTCGATTCGCTCATGGCGCGCGGAAAAAAGCAGGAAATGGACGATGTCATAAACATTTTTGCCGAGCCGTAACGCTGAAAATAGGCGGATGGCGGTACAAGTCGTCCCTGTTTTGCATACAATATGACGAACCATCATCGGCTTGAGCTTCCGGAAGGGTATAAGGTGATGCTGAAGTAAAGAAAGCCCCGCTTTACTTCAGCTTTTTTTATGGCGATGATATAATAGTTGTCGAAAAAAGGAGGAACACGTATGTCACCGGCTTTAGCGAAAATGTGGATCGCCATCGCCTCAATGGTGTTCATGTTTATTTCCGTCGGTTTCATTTATTTGAGCCGCTACAAGCTCAAGATTCGCTGGCTTCGCTTTTTGCTGGCGGTTATCGCTTACGTCCTGTTGATTCTCGCTGGCATCATCATTATTTTTGTCGTGTTCAGCGGACCGACGCAGCAATAGGCAAAGGATGGAGGAACTATGAAATGGATTGCTCGCTTTCTTTTAGCCTGTTTGTTTCTCGTGCCGCTTTCCGGCTGCTTGTATCCGCAAGAGCGGCTTAAGCAAAACCAAATTCCATACAAAGACCAAGTAGCGGCCGTCCAATCGGCGGTTGACGAATACCGGAAGGCGACCGGCGGATTGTTGCCGATCAAGACGCGCGACATGAAAACACCGATGTATTTAAAATATCCGGTTGACTTTCAAAAGCTCGTTCCCCGCTACATGCAGGAACCGCCGGGAAACGCCTATGAAAGCGGGGGTGTTTTCCAGTATATGATCATCGATGCGGAAACGAACCCGACGGTCAAGCTTCTTGACCTGCGTCTCGCTGAGCGCATCCGCGATTTGAAGCTGCGGCTTTCGATGTATACGGATCGGCACGGTTATCCGCCATTTCAAGATGTCGTCGCACCGGGCGTATTTACGCTCGATTACAAAAAGCTCGGCTATAAAGAGCCGCCTTATGTCGTCAGCCCGTTTTCCGGCAACAACTTGCCGTTTGTCATCGACGGGAATGGAGAAATTTACATTGACTACCGTTCTGATTTGTATGCGGCGTTGAAAAAATATCCGCACCACTACAAGCCGGGTGACGATATTCGCCCGATTTTGACCGACCATTCGCTGTTCGTGCCGGCGTACTCCCTTCCGTACACGATCGACGCCAAGACGAACGAGCCGATTTTTTTCACGAAATGAGTCATCATCCCTTCTCTGGAAAAATACATTCTAGAGAAGGGATTTTTATTTATGGCTTTTAGTCATAACCGAATCGGACAACATCATATGCATATAGTGTCCGACTATGCTAGCTCATTCCAATGTTTCTTATAACGACCGAAAGACTGGAGGGGAGTCATTTGGAAAAGGTCGATATTTTTAAAGATATCGCCGAGCGGACCGGCGGCGACATTTACTTAGGGGTCGTCGGTGCTGTCCGCACCGGGAAATCGACGTTTATTAAGCGGTTTATGGAGCTTGTCGTCATTCCGAACATTAAAAACGAAGCCGACAAGGCGCGCGCCCAGGACGAACTGCCGCAAAGCGCCGCGGGCAAAACGATCATGACGACGGAGCCAAAGTTCGTGCCCAACCAGGCGGTGACGGTGAAAGTCGACGAGGGGCTTGAAGTCAACATCCGTCTTGTCGACTGCGTCGGCTATGCTGTTTCCGGCGCGAAAGGGTACGAAGACGAAAACGGGCCGCGGATGATCCACACGCCTTGGTATGAAGAGCCGATCCCGTTCCAAGAGGCGGCGGAAATCGGGACAAGAAAAGTCATCCAAGAACATTCGACGATCGGGGTCGTCATCACAACGGACGGCACGATCGGGGAAATTCCGCGCCAAGCCTATGTAGAAGCGGAAGAACGGGTCATTAGCGAGCTCAAAGAAGTCGGCAAGCCGTTCATTATGATCGTCAACACCGTTCGGCCGCACCATCCGGAAACCGAGGCGCTTCGCCGCGAGCTCGCCGAAAAGTACGACATTCCGGTGCTCGCCATGAGTGTGGAAAGCATGCGCGAAGCCGACGTGTATAACGTGCTTCGTGAAGCATTATATGAATTCCCGGTGCTTGAAGTGAACGTCAACTTGCCGAGCTGGGTGATGGTGCTGCGCGAAGATCATTGGCTGCGCGAAAGCTATCAAGAAGCGGTGCGCGACACCGTCAAAGACATCAAACGGCTGCGCGACGTCGACCAGGTTGTGCAGCAGTTTGCCGAGTACGATTTCATCGAAAAAGCGGCGCTTGCCGGCATCGAAATGGGGCAAGGGATCGCCGAAATTGACTTGTATGCACCGGATGAGCTGTACGATCAAATTTTAAAAGAAATCGTCGGCGTCGAGATTCGCGGCAAAGACCATCTGCTTCAGCTCATGCAAGACTTCGCCCATGCGAAAGCGGAATATGACCAAATCGCCGACGCGCTGAAAATGGTCAAACAAACCGGCTACGGCATCGCTGCGCCCGCTTTGTCTGACATGAGTCTTGACGAACCGGAAATCATCCGCCAAGGGTCGCGCTTTGGCGTCCGCCTCAAGGCGGTGGCTCCGTCAATCCATATGATCAAAGTCGACGTCGAATCCGAATTTTCTCCCATTATTGGAACGGAAAAACAGAGCGAAGAGCTTGTCCGCTATTTGATGCAAGATTTTGAAGACGATCCGCTGTCGATTTGGAACTCCGACATTTTCGGCCGTTCGCTCAGCTCGATCGTCCGCGAAGGCATTCAGGCGAAACTCGCGCTCATGCCGGAAAACGCCCGCTACAAGCTGAAAGAAACGCTTGAACGCATCATCAACGAAGGCTCCGGCGGCCTCATCGCGATTATTTTATAGAAAAGCGGCGGCGAGCCGGAGCTAGACAATAAGAAAAGCGGAGGCGTCGAGATTTGCTCCCCCGGTCGGGGGCTTTTTTTTGTTTTTTTGAATCATGGATCTTTCACGGGGGAAAAATCGTTGAAACCCTTGAGAAATAAGGATTGGCACTTGATTATGCGCATGGCGTTATGGTAATCTTTTATCTGAAATCGTTGTTTTGGTGAAATATGCCTAAAATTGGCCGCTTTGGCGAAAAAAATGTTGAATTATCGCGATAAATTGGTTAAGATTAGGCATGTCACTGCATCTTGGCGGAATCAAGGCAGTTCCGCCTAAAAGCGGCGGGCGGCGCTGAACGGTCAAGGGGACGCTTCCATCGGCGGCACGGGCGCATGTTCTGTCAGTCTTTCTGAACGAAGGCAGAATCATTGGCTGCACCGGTGCGACGCCTTTCATGCGCCGGCCTTTTCGCCGCCGAAGCCGTCAACGTCTATGTATAGAAAAGCAGAAAAGTGTGCACAAATGGTAGTAAACAAGAACAGCTCCTTGGGAGGAGGTGAATGACATGAACAAGACGGAATTGATCAACGCGGTAGCCGAAACAAGCGGTCTTTCCAAAAAAGATGCAACAAAAGCCGTTGATGCGGTATTTGACTCGATTACAGAAGCGTTGCGAAAAGGCGATAAAGTGCAATTAATCGGCTTTGGGAACTTTGAAGTGCGCGAGCGCGCCGCCCGGAAAGGACGCAACCCGCAAACGGGCGAAGAAATGGAAATTCCGGCGAGCAAAGTTCCTGCATTCAAACCGGGTAAAGCGTTAAAAGATGCCGTAAAATAAGCCTACATAGCTGAGGCAGGAGCTAGGAGGAAAGGGCTGGTGTTGCACCGCCCTTCTTTTTTGTTTTTTTTTGCTCTCTATGTTAGAATCGGATTACATGCAGTTTTTCTAATGCAGGAGGATGTTGTTTGCATGCCGGAGATCAATTTTGCGCAAATTGAATATGCAGTCCGCTTGATTTTGGAAGCGATTGGGGAAGACCCAAACCGTGAGGGGCTTGTCGACACGCCGAAACGAGTGGCGAAAATGTACGCCGAGGTGTTCGCCGGACTGCACGAAGACCCCAAGGAGCATTTTCAAACCGTATTCAGCGAGGAACATGAGGAGCTTGTGCTCGTTAAAGATATTCCGTTTTACTCGATGTGCGAGCACCATTTAGTGCCGTTTTTCGGCGTTGCCCACGTCGCCTACATCCCACGGGAAGGAAAAGTAACCGGGCTAAGCAAGCTCGCCCGGGCGGTCGAAGCGGTGGCGCGCCGCCCGCAGCTACAGGAGCGCATTACGGCGACAGTCGCCGATTCGATCGTCGAAGCGCTCGAACCGCACGGGGTGATGGTCGTCGTCGAGGCGGAACATATGTGCATGACGATGCGCGGCGTGAAAAAGCCGGGGGCGAAAACGGTGACAACGGCAGTGCGCGGCGTGTTTGAAACGGATGTTGCCGCCCGTTCGGAAGTGCTTTCGCTCATTAAAGCATAAGGAGGGGGAAAGGATGTATACGAACAGCGACTTTGTTGTCATTAAAGCGCTTGAAGACGGAGTGAACGTCATTGGATTGACGCGCGGGGCGGATACACGGTTCCATCATTCGGAAAAGCTCGATAAAGGCGAAGTGTTGATCGCCCAGTTTACAGAGCACACGTCGGCGATTAAAGTGAGAGGCAAGGCGTATATTCAAACGCGCCATGGCGTCATTGAGTCGGAAGGGAAAAAGTAAGTTGGCAAATGTCTAGCAAACTAGAGCGTTTTCGACAAAATTATGTTATAATGAGTCCGTTATGGTGGTGCGGATATTTTCGGGGACAAGGGTGGTTCATGTGGATGACATCACGGTGAAATTGGCGTCATTGAAAGAACAAATTGAGCAGCTGCTCCATCACCCATATTTGCGCGAGCATTTGCCGGCGCCGGCGATCGATGAAGATCGCCTGCTGCTCTCGCTGTCAATGCTCGATGGCGCTTCAACGGCGCCGAGTGAGGCGGAGCGGTGCATCATCGCCATGATGCTCATGCAGATCGCCCTTGATACCCACGATGAGGTGACAGATGACGGCGGCGACTTGCGGGCGCGGCAGCTTGTCGTCCTGGCCGGCGACTTGTACAGCGGGCTGTACTATGAGTTGTTGGCGCGTTCGGGCGAAACGGCGCTCATCCGCTCGTTCGCCGAGGCGGTCCGCGATATTAACGAGCAAAAAGTGCGGCTTTACGAAAAAAAAGTAGAGCGGATCGAGTCGTTGTTTGCGGCGGTCGGCACGATCGAATCGGCGTTGCTTGTCAAGCTCGCCGACCGCATGGCGGCGCCGCAGTGGGGGCAGTTTGCCTATTCGTATTTGCTGATGCGGCGTCTGCTGCTCGAGCAGGAAGCGTTCATCCGCACGGGAGCTTCGGTGCTCTTTGAGCAAATGGCGCAAATCGCGTTCCCGCGCGCGAAAACGTTGACGAAAGAGCAAAAGCGGCATTTGCTCCGCTTTTGCCGCCGCTATATCGACGGCTGCCGGGAGGCGCTGTTTGCGGCGAAACTGCCGGTCAACGGCCTGCTGCAGCTCCGCGTGGCCGAGCTTTCCGGCGGGTTTCAAGCCATCGCCAAAAAGACGGTGGAAGAAGGGTAGAACGATGCATCAATCGAAAGAAGAGCGAGTCCATCGCGTATTTGAAAACATTTCTGCGCATTATGACCGGATGAACTCCGTCATCAGCTTCCGCCGCCACTTGAAGTGGCGCAAAGACGTGATGCGGCGGATGAATGTGCAAAAAGGCAAAAAAGCGCTCGATGTGTGCTGTGGGACGGCTGACTGGACGATCGCCTTGGCGGAGGCGGTCGGTCCGGAAGGGAAAGTGTACGGCCTTGATTTCAGCGAAAACATGCTGAAAGTCGGCGAACAGAAGGTAAAAGCGCGCGGGTTGCATAATGTGAAGCTCATTCACGGCAATGCGATGCAGCTGCCGTTTCCTGACAATTCGTTCGATTATGTGACGATCGGCTTCGGTTTGCGCAACGTCCCTGACTATATGACCGTGCTTAAGGAAATGCACCGGGTGACGAAGCCGGGCGGCATAACCGTCTGCCTGGAAACGTCGCAGCCGACGTTGTTCGGGTTTCGTCAGCTTTACTATTTTTACTTCCGGTTTATTATGCCGCTGTTTGGCAAGCTGCTGGCGAAAAGCTATGAGGAGTACTCGTGGCTGCAGGAATCGGCGCGCGAGTTTCCGGGGCGGGACGAGCTGGCCGAGATGTTCCGCGCCGCCGGTTTTGTCGATGTCGAGGTCAAACCGTACACGTTTGGCGTGGCGGCGATGCACTTGGGCTATAAACGGTGAGTTAAGGTGAACAACATGAAGTTAAAGGCGATGTATTCGTTTTTAAGCGATGATTTAGCGGCGGTCGAAGAGGAGCTTGAGCGGGCGGTTCAGTCGGAATACGGGCCGCTTGGGGAAGCGGCGCTCCATCTGTTGCAGGCGGGCGGAAAGCGGATCCGTCCCGTTTTTGTCTTGCTTGCCGCCCGCTTCGGCCAATATGACCTTGAGCGGATGAAGCATGTTGCCGTTGCGCTCGAGCTCATTCATATGGCTTCGCTCGTCCACGACGATGTGATCGACGACGCCGATTTGCGCCGCGGCCGGCCGACGATCAAGGCGAAATGGAGCAACCGGTTCGCCATGTACACAGGGGATTATTTGTTTGCCCGCTCGCTCGAACGGATGGCGGAGCTCGGCAACCCGCGCGCCCATCAAGTGTTGGCGAAAACGATCGTGGAAGTGTGCCGCGGGGAAATTGAGCAAATTAAAGACAAGTACCGGTTTGATCAGCCGCTGCGCACGTATTTGCGGCGCATCCGTCGGAAAACGGCGCTGCTCATCGCCGCGAGCTGCCAGCTTGGCGCCCTCGCTGCCGGCGCGCCGGAGCCGATTGTGAAGCGGCTGTACTGGTTCGGCCATTATGTCGGCATGTCGTTTCAAATTACCGACGACATTCTCGATTTCACTGGGACGGAGGAACAGCTCGGCAAACCGGCCGGAAGCGACTTGCTGCAAGGAAACGTCACCCTTCCTGTGCTGTATGCCTTGAGCGATGAGCGGGTGAAGGCGGCCATTGCAGCTGTCGGTCCGGAAACGGACGTTGCGGAAATGGCGGCGGTCATTTCCGCCATTAAGCGGACGGACGCCATTGAGCGGTCGTATGCGTTAAGCGACCGTTACCTTGACAAGGCGCTTCACCTTCTTGACGGACTGCCGATGAATGAGGCGCGCGGCCTGTTGCGCGACCTCGCCCTTTACATCGGGAAAAGGGATTATTAACGCTTTCAAGGACGTTGTTGCCAATGCCGCGAAACAATGATACTATGGTGGTTGGGAATCCGTTTCCTAGTACATACGACAGTAGGGGTGGAGAATGAATGGCAGAACGGACATTTTTAATGGTAAAGCCAGACGGGGTTCAGCGCAATTTGATCGGCGAAATTGTTTCGCGCTTTGAGAAAAAAGGCTTCCAGCTTGTTGGCGCGAAGCTGATGCAAGTGTCGCGCGAGCTGGCTGAGCAGCACTATGCCGAACATAAAGAGCGTCCGTTTTTCGGCGAGCTTGTCGACTTTATTACATCCGGGCCGGTGTTTGCGATGGTGTGGGAGGGCGAAAATGTAATCGCCGCCGCCCGGCAAATGATGGGGAAAACGAACCCGCAGGAAGCCGCACCGGGCACGATTCGCGGCGACTTCGGCTTGACGGTCGGCAAAAACGTCATTCACGGCTCCGATTCCCCGCAAAGCGCGGAACGCGAGATCAACCTGTTTTTCAAAGAAGAAGAGCTTCTCCACTATACAAAACTGATGAACGAATGGCTCTATTAACAAAAAGACCGGCCGCCCATCGGCCGGTTTTTGCCGTTTTTGTACATTGACAGGAGAGAGGAACAGGGGAAGATGGACGATTATGCGCAATTCATTGCCAAAGTGAAGCGAAAAACCGGCATTGACTTATCGCTATATAAGGAAGCCCAGATGAGGCGGCGTTTGGCGTCGTTGTACATGAAAAAAGGGCTAAAGAGCTTTGCCGAGCTGTTTGCAGCGATGGAAAAAGACTTGTCGCTCTGGCATGAATGTCTTGACCGGATGACGATCAACGTGTCCGAGTTTTATCGCAACGCCAAACGATGGGAGGTGCTTGAACGCGTCATTTTGCCGCGGCTGTTGACGAAACATCCGCGCCCGAACGTGTGGAGCGCCGCCTGCTCAACCGGCGAGGAGCCGTACACGCTCGCGATGGTGCTCGCAAAACGATTGCCGCTTCACCGCGTGTCGGTGTTGGCGACCGACATTGATGATAATGCGCTCGCCCGCGCGCGCCTCGGCTTGTACAGCGAACGGTCGCTTGTAGAGTTGCCCGAGGAAATGAGAAAAAAGTTTTTTACGAAAGAAGGCGAGTATTATAAAATAGACGAAAGGCTGAAACAAACGGTCAAGTTTCAAAAGCACAACTTGCTCGCGGATCCGTTTCCGCGCAACATGGATTTGATCGTTTGCCGCAACGTGCTCATTTATTTCACTGAAGAGGCGAAGCAGATGCTGTATCGGAAATTTCATGATGCGCTCCGGCCCGGGGGCGTGCTGTTTGTGGGGAGCACGGAGCAAATTTTTAACCCGTCCTTATACGGTTTTGAAGTCGAGGAGACGTTTTTTTATCGGAGAAAATAGCGGGTGCCGCGCTCTTTTTTTACAGAAACTATTTTCATTTTTCAAATTTATGATATATTTTTACATAAACGCGTTAAAGAGCTGAAGGGAGAGACAAACATGCGCTACTTGACAGCAGGGGAGTCGCACGGGCCGCAATTGACGGCGATTTTGGAAGGAGTGCCGGCTGGGCTTGAGCTGCGCGCCGAGCATATCAACAAGGAGCTGGCGCGCCGGCAAAAAGGGTATGGGCGCGGGCGGCGCATGCAAATCGAAAAGGACGTGGTGAATATCACCGCCGGCGTCCGGCACGGGAAAACGCTCGGCTCGCCGATTGCGCTGGTTGTGGAAAACCGTGATTTTAAACATTGGCAAACGATTATGGCCGTTGAACCGATCGATGATGAAACGGAGATCAAACGAAAAGTGACGCGTCCGCGCCCGGGTCATGCCGATTTAAACGGCGCCCTGAAATACGGACATCGCGATATGCGCAATGTGCTTGAACGCTCATCGGCAAGGGAAACGACGGTGCGCGTGGCGGCCGGAGCGGTGGCGAAGCGCATTTTGGAGGAAGTGGGCATCCGCGTCGCCGGGCATGTCATCGAAATCGGCGGGGTGCGCGCAAAGAAGCTTGATTACCGCTCCCTGGAGGAATTGCAAAATGTGACAGAAGAGTCGCCGGTGCGCTGTTTTGATCCGGAAGCGGGACAAAAAATGATGGAAGCGATCGATTTGGCAAAGAAAAACGGTGATTCGATCGGCGGCATCGTCGAAGTGATTGTCGAAGGCGTTCCCGCCGGGGTCGGCAGCTACGTTCATTACGACCGGAAGCTCGATGCGAAAATCGCGGCGGCGATCGTCAGCATTAACGCCTTTAAAGGCGTCGAATTCGGGATCGGGTTTGAAGCGGCGCGCCGCCCGGGAAGCGAAGTGCACGACGAAATCATTTGGAGCCCGGAACAAGGCTTTTCGCGCCGGACGAACCGCGCCGGCGGCTTTGAAGGCGGGGTGACGACGGGGATGCCGATCGTCGTGCGCGGTGTAATGAAGCCGATTCCGACGCTGTACAAACCGCTGCAAAGCGTCGACATCGACACGAAAGAACCGTTTGCGGCAAGCATCGAGCGGTCGGACAGCTGCGCTGTGCCGGCGGCGAGCGTCGTTGCCGAAGCGGTCGTCGCCTGGGAAGTGGCGGCGGCGATCGTCAGCCAGTTCGGGCAAGACCGGATCGATTTGATTAAAGAAAACATCGAGCGCGCCCGCCGCTATGCAAAGGAGTTTTAACGATGATCGAACGGACGATTGAAACGGCGACGAAGCAATACCCGCTCCTCTTAGGCGACGGAGCGGTCCGCGCGTTGCCGTGCCTGCTTCGGGCGCTCTCCTGCCCGCCGGGGACGAAGATGTTGATCATCACCGACGATGTGGTGGCGCCTCTTTATTTGGATGAAGTGCGCGCCACGCTTGCCGCTGCCGGTTATGATGTGTATGCCTACATCATTCCAAACGGCGAGGCGGCGAAGTCGTTTGACAACTATTACGCCTGCCAGACGGCGGCTCTTCAGTGCGGCCTTGACCGCCGCTCGCTCATTGTCGCGCTTGGCGGCGGCGTCGTTGGCGATTTGGCCGGATTTGTGGCCGCCACCTATATGCGCGGCATCCGCTACATTCAAATGCCGACGACGCTTTTGGCCCACGACAGCGCCGTCGGCGGCAAAGTCGCCATCAACCATCCGCTTGGCAAAAATATGATCGGCGCTTTCCACCAGCCGGAAGCGGTCGTCTATGATACCGCCTTTTTGCGCACGCTGCCTGAGCGCGAGCTCCGTTCAGGATTTGCCGAGGTGATCAAACATGCGCTCATCCGCGACCGCCGCTTTTACGACTGGCTGCGCGCAGAAATCAAGACGCTCGCCGACTTGCAGGGCGGCAAGCTCGCCTATTGCATTGAAAAGGGCATTGATATTAAGGCGTCCGTCGTGCGTGAAGATGAAAAAGAAACCGGGGTGCGCGCCCATTTGAATTTCGGCCATACGCTCGGCCATGCGCTCGAGAGCGAGCTCGGCTACGGCGTGCTGACCCATGGGGAGGCGGTGGCGGTCGGCATGCTGTTTGCCATCTTGGTCAGCGAGCGGCTTTACGGCCGGTCATTTGCCGAGCACCGCTTTGCCGAATGGTTCGCTGCGTACGGCTTTCCGGTTTCGCTCCCCGACGGGCTGGCGCCTCACCGGTTGCTCGAGAAAATGAAAGGCGACAAAAAGGCGTACGCTGGGACGGTGCGGATGGTTCTTTTGCGTGAAATCGGCGATGTGGAAGTCGTGGAACTCGAAGATGACAAGCTGCTCGCGTGGCTGTGCGAGTTTGCTGGACAGGGGGGAGAGTGATGATCCGCGGCATTCGCGGGGCGATTACAGTGGAGCGAAACGAGGCCGGAGAAATTATAGCGGCAACGGAAACGTTGCTGCGCGAAATGGTCCGCGCCAACGATGTTGCCGCCCATGACGTTTCGTTCGTGCTCATTTCCGTCACTGACGACATCACGGCTGCGTTTCCGGCTCAAGCTTTGCGCCGCCTTGACGGCTGGACGTACGTGCCTGTCATGTGCACGCGAGAAATTCCAGTGCCCGGTTCGCTGCCGCGCTGCATCCGCGTCATGATGACGGTGGAGACAGACAAACGGCAAGATGAGATTTGCCACGTCTATTTAAAGGATGCAGCCATGCTGCGGCCGGATTTGTCGTTGACAAAAAAAACAGAAATGTAATATAGTTAAAATAACTTCTTTGCCCGCCGCCGGCGGGCTGCCAGAAGCCGAGCAAGAGCTGAGAACGAGTGCAGGGTAGATGAGAATGAGCGAGTTTAGCTGAGGTGAGCATTGATTCCCTTTTGCTTGCATCTGCCCAAAGACAATGGTCTTTGGGCGTTTTCTTTCCCCATTTTCGCCTCATAAACTCTCATTCTCCGCCCGATGAATCAGAAAGGGAGGAGAAAGGGATGTCCATTGATCGGCTAGCCGCTTTTTTAGCGGATGCTCGCCAGTTTCGCACCATCCCGATCATGCGCAAATTTTTAGCCGATGTCATCGAACCGTTGCAAGTGTTTGCCAATTTGCGCGAGGAAGCGGTGTTTCTGCTTGAAAGCAAAGACGACGAATCGCCATGGGCGCGTTATTCGTTTATCGGCGTGGCCCCATTTTTGACGCTTGAGAGCGAGACAGGAGAAACGTTTTTGATCAAAGACGAGAACGGAAATGTCCAAATGACGGCGTCGACGTTGAAAGAAGCGTTTCAAGCGGTCGAGCGGGCGCTTTGCGTTAAGCCGCTCGCCGAAGCGGCGCCGTTTACGGGCGGCGCGGTCGGCTTTTTAGGCTATGATTTCATTTCCGCCATTGAAAAGGTGCCGCGCCATCGTGCCCCCGACCTAGCCATGAAAGCCGGGCATTTTGTGTTTTGCGAGTCGCTGTTCGCTTTTGATCACGAAAAACGCGAGCTGTCTCTCATTCATTATATCCGGTTGAAGGGTCATGAAACGATGCAGGAGAAAATCGCGATATACCGAGCCGCCGAAGAACGCATCGCCGCGCTGGCAGCGAAAGCGTCGCGCCCTCGGGCCGAACAGCCGCTGCTGCCGGCCGAAGACGAGGCCGAGCGGGCCGCCTTGTTCTCGAAAGCGTCGTCCAATTACGAAAAAGAGCAATTTTTGCGTGACGTCGAGGCGGTGAAACAGTATATTGCGGCCGGCGATGTATTTCAGGCGGTGCTGTCGCAGCGGTTCTCCGTCCCGGTGCAAGCGGGTGGGTTCGCCATTTATCGCATCTTGCGCCACATCAACCCGTCGCCGTACATGTTTTATTTTCGGCTTGACGGCATTGAAATTGTCGGTAGTTCGCCGGAAAAGCTCATCCAAGTGCGCAACCGGCGCGCCGAGATCGACCCGATCGCCGGAACAAGGCGGCGCGGACGCTCGCCGGCGGAGGATGAAAAGCTCGCCGACGAGCTGTACCATGACCCGAAAGAGCGGGCGGAGCATTATATGCTCGTCGATTTGGCGCGCAATGACATCGGCCGGGTGGCGAAGTACGGAACGGTCGAGGTGCCGGTGTTGATGGAAATCGGCAAGTTCTCTCATGTGATGCATTTAATTTCCAAAGTCGTCGGCGTGCTTGACGACGACATCCACCCGATCGACGCGCTCTTGGCTGCTTTTCCGGCTGGAACGGTGAGCGGGGCGCCCAAAGTGCGGGCGATGCAAATCTTGCAGGAGCTCGAGCCGACCGCCCGAGGATTGTACGCTGGAGCGATCGCGTACATCGGCTTTGACGGCAGCATTGATTCGTGCATCGCCATCCGGACGGCGGTCATTAAAGACGGTTATGCGTACGTGCAGGCCGGCGCCGGCATTGTCGCCGACTCGGTTCCGGAGCTTGAATGGAAAGAGACGCGCAACAAGGCGAGCGCCCTCATTTACGCCATCGAACAAGCGGAACGATTATTTGCGAAAGGGGAACAGATCGTATGTTAAAGCGGTTGCTTTCCAAATGCGCGGAAGGGGAAACATTGACGGAAGCGGAAGCGTACGAAGCCATGAATGCCGTGATGTCCGGCGAGGCGACGGACAGCCAGATTGCGAGTTTGGTATCCATCTTGCGCGTGCGCGGCGAGACGGTCGATGAGATCGCCGGGTTTGTGCGGGCGATGCGCGATCGGATGACCACGATCGACGCCGGCGATGACGTCATCGACACGTGCGGGACGGGCGGCGACGGGGCGGCGACGTTCAACGTCTCGACAGCGGCGGCCATTGTCGTTTCGTCGCTCGGGGTCAAAGTCGCCAAGCACGGCAATCGCGCCGTTTCCTCGAAAAGCGGAAGCGCCGATGTGCTCGAGCGGCTCGGCATCGACATTCCCGCGTCGCCTGAGGCCGCCAAACAGGCGCTCGAAACAAAAGGATTGGCGTTTTTGTTCGCCCCCTTGTATCATGCGGCGATGAAATATGCTGCCGGCCCGCGGAAAGAGATCGGGTTTCGCACGATCTTCAATTTGATCGGCCCGCTGGCCAATCCGGCGCGTTGCAAGCGGCAAGTTATCGGCGTCTATTCGACCCGCTACGCCGAGAAGCTGGCGGAAACGATGCGCCGTCTCGGCTCTGAGCACGTGGTGTTTGTCACCGGCCGCGACGGGCTCGATGAGTGCAGCATCGCCGCTGAGACGGATGTTGTGGAACTGAAAGACGGTGACATTCGCCGTTTCGTCCTCACTCCGGAAAGCGTCGGCCTGCGGCGCGGCGGGCTCGCTGACGTGCAAGTGCGCAGTTCGGAGGAAAGCGCCGCACTGCTTGAAGCCGTCATGGACGGCACGGCGCCGGCGAGCGCGATCGATATCACCGCCCTCAACGCCGGCGTTGCGCTGTACGCAGCCGGCAAGGCGGAGACGATCGCCGCTGGGGTGGCGATGGCGAAAGACGCCATTTTGGTCAAAACGGCGTACGAGCAGCTGCAGCGCCTGCGCCGAAAGGAAGTGGTCCACGGTGCTTGAGCAAATTTTGGCAACCAAACGGGAAGAACTCGAAACATTGACCATGCCAGAACCGCTGCCGGAGCCGAAGCGCCGGCCGTTCGCCGCGGCGCTCCGGCGGCCGCGGCGGGCGCTCGGTTTGATCGCTGAAGTGAAAAAGGCGTCGCCGTCAAAAGGCCTCATTCGCGCCGATTTTGATCCGGCGGCCATCGCCAAAGCATACGAGCGCGCCGGAGCCGATGCGATCAGCGTGTTGACGGATGAACGTTACTTCCAGGGACACCGCAGCTATTTGCGCCTTGTGAAAGAAACGGTGGATATTCCGGTGCTGCGCAAAGATTTCATCATCGACCGCCGGCAAGTGGAAGAAAGCGCCCGGCTCGGGGCTGACGCGATTTTATTGATCGGCGAGGCGCTGGCGCCGGAAACGCTCGAGGCGCTTTACCGCGAGGCGTACGACATCGGGTTGGAATGCCTCGTCGAAGTGCACGCAAAAGAGACGCTCGAGCGGCTGCTTGACCGGTTCACTCCGGAAGTGATCGGCATTAACAACCGCGACTTGCATACGTTTGTGACGGCGCTTGAGGCGACAAAAGCGCTGGCGCCGCTTATTCCGCCGTCATGCGTTATCGTCAGCGAAAGCGGGATCAGCTCTTGGCGCGACGTCGAAACGGTCCGCTCGTACGGGGCGCAGGCGATGCTCGTCGGCGAGTCGCTCATGCGCCAGGCGGACGTCGAGCGGGCTGTCTACCGGCTGTTCGGGGAGGATGGCGGCCATGATCCGGCTTAAATATTGCGGCAACCGCTCCGCCGAAGATGTGCGGGCCGCCTTGGCAAGCGGGGCGGACTACCTCGGGTTTATTTTTGCGGACAGCAAGCGGCGCGTCTCGCCTGCTGAGGTGAAGCGCTGGCTGGCGTCAGCGCCGCTTGGCGGCAAACAGCTCGTCGGGGTGTTTGTCAATGCCGCGGCGGAGCAGATTGCCGCTGTCACTGCTGAATTGCCGCTTCATATCATCCAATGCCATGGCCGCGAGACGCCAACTGAGGTGGCTGCTGTGAAAGAAGTGACACGGCGCGCTGTTTGGAAGGCGATCCATCACGACGATGGAGCGCTTGAGGCGATGAAGCAGTACGCTGGGGTGGCTGATGGCTATGTTGTCGACAGCCGCGTCGCCGGCTTGTGGGGCGGGACCGGCGTCGCGTTCGACTGGGAGGCGGTGCCGCGCTATTTGGAAGAAGCGGCGCGCCAAGGCGTGCCCTGCTTCATCGCCGGCGGCGTCACACCGGACAATATTGAGCGACTGCTCCTCTACCGCCCGGATGGCATCGATATCAGCAGCGGCATTGAAACGGACGGGCGCAAAGATCCGAAAAAGATGAAACAGATTGAAGAAAAAATAACATATTGGGCTAAAGAAACAAAGGATGTTTTCGAAACCGCAGCGAACACATGCCCAGACAACGTTGGAGCATGTTTCACGTTTGGAAACAAGAAGGTGGGGATGAGTGATGGAACGCGTTCCGAATGAACATGGGCGGTTTGGCGATTTCGGCGGCAAGTTTGTCCCGGAGACGCTCATGCTTCCGCTTGAGGAAATCGAAGCCGAGCTTGACAAAGCGCTGGCGGACGAATCGTTCAAACAAGAATATATCCGCATTTTGCAGCACTACTCCGGGCGGCCGACTCCGCTCACGTTCGCGCCGAATTTGACACGGCAGCTTGGTGGCGCGAAAATGTATTTAAAGCGCGAAGATTTAAACCATACCGGCGCCCATAAAATCAACAATGCCATCGGCCAGGCGCTTTTGGCGAAACGGATGGGCAAGAAAAAGCTGATCGCGGAAACCGGCGCCGGCCAACATGGGGTGGCGGCCGCGACCGTGGCGGCCCATTTCGGGATGGACTGCATCGTCTTTATGGGAGAGGAAGACATCAAGCGGCAAGAGTTGAACGTATTTCGCATGAAGCTGCTTGGCGCGGAAGTGGCGCCGGTCTCAAGCGGCAACCGGACGTTGAAAGACGCGACAAACGAGGCGATTCGCTATTGGGTCGCCCATTGCGACGACCATTTTTACATGATCGGCTCGGTGGTCGGCCCGCACCCGTACCCGAAAATGGTGCGCGAGTTTCAACGCATCATTGGCGATGAGGCGAAAGAGCAGTTTCTCGCCTGCGAAGGGAAGCTGCCCGATGTCATCGTCGCCTGCGTTGGCGGCGGCAGCAACGCCATCGGCATGTTTTACCCGTTTTTGCAAGATGACGTCCGCCTTGTCGGGGTGGAAGCCGCCGGCAAAGGCATTGACACCCCTTACCATGCCGCGACGATCACGAAAGGGACGAAAGGGGTCATCCACGGGGCGATGACGTACTTGCTGCAGGATGAGTACGGGCAAATTGTCGAGCCGTACTCGATCTCAGCCGGCCTCGATTACCCCGGCGTCGGTCCGGAGCATGCCTATTTAGCGAGCATCGGCCGCGTCCGCTACGAAAGCGTGACCGACGAGGAAGCGGTCGCGGCGTTTCGGCTGCTGGCGCAAACAGAAGGCATCATTCCGGCGATTGAGTCGGCCCATGCGGTGGCGAAAGCCGTGGAGCTCGCCCAAGCGATGTCGCCGGATGAAACGGTGCTCATTTGCCTGTCCGGCCGCGGCGATAAAGACGTGCAAACGATGATGCGCCATCTTGGCGCGAAAGAAGGTGAAGATGTTGCTGCTATCCGTTAATCCGCCGCTGTTTATTCCCTTTATTGTCGCCGGCGACCCGTCGCCTGAGGTGACGGTGGATTTGGCCTTGGCGCTTGAGGAGGCCGGCGCCGATCTATTGGAGCTTGGCGTGCCGTACTCCGACCCGCTCGCCGACGGACCGACGATCCAGCGCGCCGCCGCCCGGGCGCTTGCCGGGAACATGACGTTGCCGAAAGCCATTCATCTCGTCGCCGAAATGCGAAAAAAGGGGGTAACCATTCCGATTATTCTCTTTACGTATTACAATCCTGTGTTACAATTAGGAGAAGAGTCCTTTTTTGCTTTAGCGCGGGAAAATGGCGCCAACGGCGTGCTCATTCCCGATTTGCCGTTTGAAGAAAGCGGTCCGCTCCGCGAACTGGGCGAGCGGTTTGGCCTTCCGCTCATTTCGCTCGTCGCGCCGACGTCAAAGCAGCGGATTGAGCGGATCGCTTCGGCAGCGCAAGGGTTTTTGTATTGCGTTTCCTCGCTTGGCGTCACCGGTGTGCGCGAAACGTTGCCGGAGTCGCTTGGCGATTTTGTCAGTGAAGTCAAGCGGCATAGCCGTGTGCCGGTCGCTGTCGGGTTCGGCATCTCCACGCCCGAACAAGTGGCGATGCTGAAAGAGGTGTGCGATGGCGTCGTCATCGGCAGCGCCCTTGTGCAAAAAGTGGAACAGTTGGGGGAACGGCTGCTGGCGCCGGAAGAAAAAGAAGCGGCCATCGCCGAGTTTGCCGCCTACGCCCGCTCGCTCGCCGCGCCGCTTCACGCGCCGTGTTCTTTGCGCTAAAAGTTCCGATGATGAAGGAGTTGGCAACGCGAATGCAAGTGAAAGAGCAGCTTCGGGGACTTCCCCCATACCAGCCGGGAAAATCGATTGAGGAAGTGAAGCGGGAATACGGCCTTTCTGATATTATTAAACTAGCTTCCAATGAAAATCCGTATGGGTCGTCGCCGGCGGCCAAAGCGGCCATCGCCGCCGAGCTTGACCGTCTTGCCGTTTATCCGGACGGCTACGCCCGCACGCTGCGCGAAAAGGTGGCAACGCATCTTGGCGTCAAGGAAACGCAGCTTTTGTTTGGCAACGGCTCGGATGAAGTTGTGCAAATTTTTTGCCGCGCCTTTTTGGAGCCGGGCACGAATACGGTGATGGCGGCGCCGACATTTCCGCAATATCGCCATAACGCGGTCATCGAGCGGGCGGAAGTGCGCGAAGTGCCGCTTGTCGACGGGCGCCATGACTTAGAGGCGATGCTGTCTGCCATCGATGAACGGACGCGCCTCGTTTGGATTTGCAACCCGAACAACCCGACCGGCACGTATGTGAACGAAACGGAATTGCGCGCCTTTTTGGACCGCGTGCCGCCGCATGTGCTTGTCGTGTTGGATGAAGCGTATTATGAATACGTCACGGCTCCCGATTATCCACAGACGGTGCCGCTTTTAAATGAATACAGCCAGCTCGTGGTGATGCGCACGTTTTCAAAGGCGTACGGGCTCGCCGCGCTCCGTATCGGCTACGGCATCGCCAGCGAAGCGCTCATCCGCGCCGTTGAACCGGCGCGCGAGCCGTTTAACACGTCAACCGTCGCTCAAGCGGCCGCGGCGGCTGCGCTTGATGACCAGGCGTTCCTCCGCGCCTGCGTCGAACGAAACCGCGCCGAACTCGAGCGGTATTACCGCTTTTGCGACGAGCACGGCCTCAAGTACTATCCGTCGCAAACAAATTTTGTATTTATCGATTTCGGCATTGATGGCAATGAGGTGTTTCAATATTTGCTCGAGCGGGGCGTGATCGTCCGCTCCGGCCGGGCCCTCGGTTTGCCGACCGGTGTGCGCGTCACGATTGGCACGAAAGAGCAAAACGACCGAGTGTTTGAAACGATTGCTAGCATGCTGCGGGAAAAACAGCTCGCCTGACCGGCTTCGCGGCCGCCCAGGCGGAACGATGAGCCCGTTGCTTTTCAGAAGCAGCGGGCGTATGTTTACATACAAAGAAGGTGAGACCATTGGAAGGAAACGTGTTTATCGTCGGCCTCGGCTTAATCGGCGGGTCGATCGCCTTAGCCATTAAAAAGGCGCATCCAGCAGCAGTCGTCATCGGCTACGATGTCAACGGCCATCAGCTTGGTTTGGCGCGTTCGCTTAAGGTGATTGACGAAACGGCTCGCACGCTTGAGGAGGGGTTTGCCGCCGCGGATTTGATTGTTCTTGCCACTCCGGTCATGCAGACCGAATCGATTTTAGCCGCCATGCCGATTGAGCAGCTGAAGCGCGGTGTGATCGTCACCGATGTTGGCAGCACGAAGCAGCGCATCGTCCAAGGCGCGCGCCGTCTGTTGGAGGCGGGCGTGGCGTTTATCGGCGGCCATCCGATGGCCGGATCGCATAAAAGCGGAGTGGCGGCCGCCCGCGCCCATTTGTTTGAAAACGCCTTTTACATTTTGACGCCGACGGATGATGTGCCGCTCGAACGGGTGGAAACGCTAAAACAATGGCTTTCCGGGACGAAGGCGCAGTTTGTCGTGTTAACGCCGGAAGAGCATGACCGCATCACCGGGGTGATCAGCCATTTTCCGCACTTGATTGCCGCCAGCCTCGTCCATCAGGCGCGCGAGTACGAAAGCAAAAACGCTCTTGTCAGCCGGCTTGCGGCCGGCGGCTTCCGCGATATTACGCGCATTGCATCGAGCAATCCGGAAATGTGGCGCGATATTCTCATTCATAATAAACGCGAGATGCTCGCGCTGTTTGACCGCTGGATGGCGGAGATGGAGCGGCTGCGCTCGTTTGTCGAGGAAGAAAACAGCATCGCCATTTACCATTACTTTCTCGAAGCCAAGCAGTTTCGCGATGGGCTGCCGGCGCGGACGAAAGGAGCGATCCCGTCGTTTTACGATTTGTATGTCGATGTGCCGGACTACCCGGGCGTCATTTCCGAGGTGACCGGCTATTTGGCGCAGGAAAACATCAGCATTACTAACATTCGCATTATTGAGACGCGCGAAGAAATTTACGGGGTGCTCCGCCTCAGCTTCCAAAGCGAAGACGACCGGGCGCGGGCGAAGGCGTGCCTCGCCAAGCATACGAACTATGCGACATATGAAGGATAGCAACGAAAAAACAATGGAGGGATGTTGCATGCAGCTGCCAACAAACGTGTCATCGCTCCGGGGGACGCTTGAAGTGCCCGGCGACAAATCGATTTCCCACCGCGCCGTCATGCTTGGGGCGCTCGCTTCCGGCCGGACGGTCATCGATCACTTTTTGCCCGGCGCCGATTGTTTAAGCACGATCGATTGTTTCCGCCGCCTTGGCGTCGACATCCGCCGGGACGGGACGCATGTTGTGGTTGAAGGAGCAGGGCCGGGCGGGCTGCGTGAGCCAAGTGCTGTGCTTGATGTCGGCAACTCTGGCACCACGGCGCGCCTGCTTTTAGGCATTTTGGCCGGACAGCCGTTTCACGCCTGTCTCATCGGCGACGAGTCGATCGCCAAGCGGCCGATGGCGCGAGTGACGAAGCCGCTTCGCGAAATGGGAGCGCACATTGACGGGCGCGATGGCGGGAATTATACGCCGCTTTCCATCCGCGGTGGTGCTCTCCGTCCGCTTCGCTACACCTCGCCGATCGCAAGCGCTCAAGTGAAATCGGCGATTTTGCTTGCCGGCTTGTTTGCCGACGGGGTGACGTCTGTGACCGAGCCGCACCGCTCGCGCGATCATACGGAGCGGATGGTTCGGCTGTTCGGCGGCGAGATGAAAGTGGAAGGCTTGACCGTCTCGGTCGCCGGTCCGCAGCGTTTGCGCGGAACGCACGTTTACGTTCCCGGCGACATTTCCTCGGCCGCCTTTTTCCTTGCCGCAGGGGCCATTGTGCCGAACAGCGAAATTACGCTGAAAAACGTCGGCCTAAATCCGACGCGGACCGGCATTATTGACGTGCTCATACAAATGGGCGCTGAGATTGCAATTGAACATGTCCGCCATGAGGACACAGAGCCGGTCGGCGACATCACGGTCCGCACGTCGGCGCTTGGCGCTGTCGAAATTGGCGGCGACTTGATTCCAAGGTTGATCGATGAAATCCCCATCATCGCCTTGCTCGCGACGCAAGCCGAGGGGACGACGGTCATTAAAGACGCCAGTGAATTGAAAGTAAAAGAGACGAACCGAATCGATACAGTTGTTACGGAGCTGAAAAAGTTCGGCGCCGATATTGAAGCGACCGATGACGGCATGATCATCCGCGGCAAAACGCCGCTCGCGGCCGATGGGATCGTCGTAGACAGCCATGGCGACCACCGGATCGGCATGATGCTCGCCATCGCCGCCTGCTGCGCCAAAGGCACGGTCCGTCTTGAGCGTCCGGAGGCGGTCGCTGTCTCGTACCCGGCGTTTTTCTCTGATTTGCGCTCTTTAGTAAACGGGTGAGAACGAACGTCCAAGGATGGAGCGAAAGCGGGAGTGAACCCGCCGGCTGTTGATGCCCCCGCCCCAAGCGGGCGGGCGGTCATATTTTGCATTGTCCGTTCATATGTTGTCAATAAGAGGAATAATTGGCGCCGCTTTTTGAAATCGGATACATTACCCAACAGCTGGTGCGGCGCGGTTGGCGAGCGGATCGGTTGCCGAAACGGCGATTGTCGATTATGATAAAACATGTTCCCGTTGTGCCGGTACATACCAATGCGGACAGCGAGGGCGGGAAGCGCCGCCCTGTCAGGCAACCTACTTGTCGTTGTAAGAGAGGTTTCGAAACCATGACACGTGTTGAACAAATCATTCGTCTAGTGGAAAACGGAAATGTTGACGAAGCGTTGGCGCTTGTGCCAAAAGTGAAAAAGTACGGCAGTGATGAGGAAAAATATACGCTGGCCGACTGTCTATACTCATGGGGGATGCTCGAGGAGGCAAAAGAGCTGCTCGAGGAACTGGCCAGCCGCTATCCGGACGACGGCGACGTCCGTCTGTTTTTGGCGGAAGTGTATACCGAGCTTGAAGCTGAAGACGAAGCGCTCGCCATTTTGATGGACATCAGCGAAGACGATCCGCAATTCGTCCGGGCGTGCCTGCTTGCGGCGGACCTGTATGAAATGCAAGGGCTGACCGAAGTCAGCGAACGGAAGCTAAAACAAGCGTACGAGAAAGCGCCGGATGAACCAGTCGTGCAATTCGCCTTAGCGGAGTTGTACTTTTCGCTCGGCGAGTACGCCAAAAGCGTGCCGCTTTATGAACAAGTGAGGAAAACGAACCGGGAGATCGCCGGCGTTTTGGTCGCTGAACGGCTCGCCGAGTCGCTTAGCCGCATCGGGGAGTTTGAGGCGGCGCTTCCGCACTATGAGGCGGCGCTTAACGAAAAAACGGACAGCCGGACGCTGTTCGCCTATGGGTTCACCGCCTTGCAGGCCGGCTATACGCAAACGGCCATTGACAAGCTTGGCGCCTTAAAAGAGCTTGATCCTGACTATGCTCCGCTTTACTTATATTTGGCCAAAGCGTATGAACAGGAAGGACAGCTTCAAAAAAGCTACGAAACGGTGCGGGAAGGCATCAGCATCGATGAATGGAACAAAGAGCTCCGCCTGTATGCCGGCAAGCTCGCGCTGAAACTGAACAAACCGGCCGAAGCGGAAGAGCAATTGCAAAAGGCGCTTGAAATCGACAATGGCTATGTCGAGGCGCTGACGGTGTTATCGGCGCTTTGGCTTCATGAGCAACGCTATGAGGACGTCGTGTCGCTCCTCGAGCGGGCGATGGCCGACGGCGAGTATGATCCGCAGTTTGAGTGGGATTTAGGGCGCGCCAAACACCGGTTGGAGCTGTATGATGATGCATTAAACCATTACGCCGAGGCATATAATTTCTTTAAGCATAACGTCGATTTTCTCGAAGAGTACGGATATTTTCTCATCGAAGAAGGAAATCGGGCCGCAGCGAGAGAAATATTTCAACAAATTGTTGCTCTCGACCCAAGCCATACGGAAGCGGCCGAGATGCTGCTTGAGCTCGAGGAGTAGGGGAGAAGCGGTGATCGAACCTCTTTCTTGGAAACCGATCGAGGGGGAAGCGCACAATGACGCACGTATCCGTCAATGAAAAAAAAGAATTCATCCGTTGGTTTTTAAGCCACTATCAGTTGAAACGGCGCGAATGCGTCTGGATTTTAAACTATTTGATGAGCCACGACCAATTGATGCAAAAGGTGCACTTTGTCGAGAACGCCCAATATTGCCCGCGTGGCATCGTGATGTCGACCCATTGCGTGGATGACGTGCCGTTTCGCTTCTACAAAGGGAATGTGATGACAACCGATGCAGAGAAATCGTTCCATGACATCCGTTTAAACCGCGACGAAGATATTTACATTCAACTGAATTTCCGCGCTTCTTTTCATTCGCCGCAATATGTCGCCGTGCTTGAGGAAAATCCGCACGCGCCCAAACAGGCGCAAGTGAGCGAAAACGACCAGCGCCTCGCCGAGCAGTTTTTGGAACGCTCCATTTACGAATTCCGGCGCGGGCGGCTCATGAAGCTGATTGACGAGGCGCTCGACCGCCATGATGAAGAGGCGTTCCGCCGCCTGACCGATGAATTAAACAAATTGTAAAAACCTTGCCGCCGGCAAGGTTTTTCTTTTGTCGAAAAATATGGTATGGTGATAAGGAACGAACTTTATGGCAAAGGGGAGTAACGATGAAATGGACAAGCGGGGACGTCGCCATCTACGAAAAAGAGCGCGACTACATTGATACGGCACTCATTCCGCTTTTGCCGGTGGCCATCGACCAAGGAGCGAGGCGGCTCGCCTCGGGCGGGGAGTTCGTCGGGCTTGTGGCCGCCGAGGCTGAGCGGCAGCTGAGAGGCCGTGTGTTTTTGCTGCCGGCGTTTGTGTATTTTGCCGATGAACCGCGGCCATCGCTGGCAGAGCGGCTGGCGGGCTGGACAAGCCGGCTTGGACAAGAGGGGATGAAGCATGTGTTTTACGTGACGTGTGACCCGGCGTGGCAAGAGGGCGAAGAAGCTGACCGCGTTTGGCTCGTTCCGGACGTTCCGCTCGAGAACATGGAGGAATCGTACAGGCACGAACTCGTCAAGGAGCAGGCGGCCGAGCTGATCCGCTTTTTCGTCAGCTGCTGGACAAAAAGGTAAGCTGGGCAAAGTCCGACGTTTTGCCGCCTGCGATATTGACCTTCTCCAGCAACTGAGCTATCATTAGAATGTCCTAGTTTTTCATATGTGTTATACATACAATCGTCCGGTGCGGACTTGATTTTGCATAGAGGGGGGAAGACGATGAACGACAACAAACATCGTGTAACGAGACGTCAGTTTTTAAACTACACGCTGACCGGCGTCGGCGGTTTTATGGCGGCAGGAATGCTGATGCCGATGCTCCGTTTTGCTTTCGATCCGGTCTTGAAGGATGAAGCAGGGACGGAGATGGTCGCGGTGGCGGACGTCAAAGAAATTACGACCGAACCGAAGCGCTTCGACTTTAAAGTGAAGGTGAAAGACGCTTGGTACGAGTCGGAAGAGCCGAAATCAGCTTGGGTGTACAAGGATGAAAAGGGGGACATTATCGCCCTGTCGCCGATTTGCAAACACCTTGGCTGTACGGTTGACTGGAACACGGATAAAGAGCATCCGAACCATTTTTTCTGTCCATGCCACTATGGTCTCTACACGAAAGACGGCACGAACGTTCCGGGGACGCCGCCGCAAGCGCCGCTTGACCGTTACGAGTACAAAGTGAAAGACGGCAAGCTGTATTTAGGCAAGGCGAAACCAAGAAAGGAGGCGTAATGCGTGTTAAACAAGCTGTATGACTGGGTTGATGAACGCTTAGATATTACGCCTTTATGGCGGGATATCGCCGATCACGAAGTTCCGGAGCACGTCAACCCGGCCCACCATTTTTCCGCCTTTGTCTATTGTTTCGGCGGGCTGACGTTTTTTGTCACGGTCATTCAAATTTTGTCGGGCATGTTTTTGACGATGTACTACGTCCCGGATATTAAAAACGCATGGGAATCGGTGTATTATTTGCAAAACGAAGTAGCGTTCGGCCAAATTGTGCGCGGCATGCACCACTGGGGGGCGAGCCTTGTCATCGTCATGATGTTCTTACATACGTTGCGCGTCTTTTTCCAAGGGGCGTATAAAAAGCCGCGCGAGATGAACTGGATCGTCGGCGTATTGATCTTTATGGTGATGATGGGTCTTGGCTTTACCGGTTACTTGTTGCCATGGGATATGAAAGCGCTGTTCGCGACGAAAGTCGGTTTGCAAATCGCGGAGGCGACGCCGCTTATCGGTCCGGCGATCAAAACGCTGTTGGCTGGAGATCCGGAAATTGTCGGCGCGCAAACGTTGACGCGCTTTTTTGCCATTCACGTCTTCTTCTTGCCGGCCGCTTTGCTCGGCTTAATGGCAGCGCACTTTTTAATGATTCGTAGACAAGGCATTTCCGGTCCGCTATGATCGGTCGGCCCGCGTTTCGAGGCGATAGAAAAAAGGAGGGAATCACGCAATGCATCGCGGAAAAGGAATGAAATTCGTCGGCGATTCCCGTGTTCCCGCGGTAAGAAAACCGAATATTCCGAAGGACTATTCAGAATATCCCGGGAAAACGGAAGTGTTTTGGCCGAACTTCCTGCTCAAGGAATGGTTGGTCGGTTCGGTCTTTCTCGTCGGTTTCTTATGCTTGACGGTCGCCCACCCGTCGCCGCTTGAGCGGATCGCTGACCCGACGGACACGACGTACGTGCCGCTGCCTGACTGGTATTTCTTGTTCTTATACCAATTGCTCAAATACTCGTATGCGTCTGGTCCGTATACGGTCGTCGGCGCGATCATCATCCCGGGGTTGGCGTTCGGCGCGCTCTTATTGGCGCCGTTTTTGGACCGCGGCCCAGAGCGCCGTCCTTGGAAGCGTCCGGTCGCGACCGGGATGATGCTGTTGGCGCTTGCGGCGATGATTTATTTGACATGGGAAGCGGTCGTCACACACGACTGGAAAAAAGCGGCTGAACAAGGGAAAATTCGCGCGGAAGTGGAAATTGATACGAACGCGGAAGGCTATAAAATCGCCCAAGCGAACACATGTACATCGTGTCACGGACAAAACTTGTCCGGCGGTGCTGGTCCGTCGCTCATCGGCACCGGCTTGACGCCGGAAGAGATCGCGAAGATCGCCAAAGAAGGGAAAGGCAACATGCCAGGTGGCATTTTTAAAGGCACGGATGAAGAGCTGAAAAAAATGGCGGAATTCATCGCCGGCTTAAAAGCGGAATAATTCGTTCGGCACGGAAAAGCTGACTCGCGTTAGTCAGCTTTTTTCGTGCTAACATGAAACCGAGGCGAGGTGCAGATGATGGCATGGCTTTATGCAATATTGGCCGCCCGGCCGGTTGTTTGGTTGCTGTTGTTCGTGAATGCCGCCGGCACCGTTTACGGCTATTATTGGTACCGCTATCAACTTGCGGAGACGCCGCCCGTCTTTTTGCCGTTTGTTCCCGACAGCCCGACGGCGAGCCTTTTTTTTGTGCTCGTCCTCACCGCTTGGTTGCTGGGTCGATCCTCGCCGCTGTTTGAGGCGCTCGCGTTGGTGACGCTTGTCAAATACGGGATTTGGGCCGTCGTCATGAACGTGCTCGTTTGGCGCGTCACGGGGACGCTCGATTGGGCTGGCTGGATGCTCGTTGTGTCGCACGGGGCGATGGCAGTCGAAGGCGCACTGTACGCTTCGTTTTATCGGTTTCGCTCCGTCCATCTCGCCTTGGCGGCGGTTTGGACGCTGCATAACGATGTCATCGATTACGTGTTTGGCATGATGCCTCGTTACCATATGTTGGAACGACACGCCGATCAAATTGGCTATTTTACCTTTTGGTTGAGCATGGCTTCCATTGCCGCTGCGTATTGGCTTGGCATCCGCGTGCGGCGGCAGCCGCTTTTGCCAGGCGGCCGTATCGATTTCCGTCCGAAAGCGGAATAGAAAATTCAGCCGCGTCTTGATGGCGGTTCCTTGGTCTACTCTTGTCCACTCCTTCATACATTGTAGTAATGAATGAGGGAGGGACGATGATGAAACGAATCGGGCTGGCCATGTTGTTATCGTTCATCTTTTTATGGCCAGCGCTCGTTGGCGCGGCCGGACGACCAAGCGGTTGGGAGCAGCTGGACGATATTTCCGACGAGGCGCTGCAGTTAGGGAAAAACGAGCGTTTTGCCGAAGCAAAAGAGGTGCTCCTCTATTTTTCTGAACGATTTTTTGCCCTTGAGGCGAAAAAACGGTTGAAAACGGCCGATGAGCTGCGGGCGGTGACTGTCACGCACGAACATGCCGTCAAAGCGATGACAGCGCCGATTCCAGACGAGGACAAGGTCGTTGCTCTTACACAGTTCCGCCTTGTCGTCGATGCTGTTCACTCCACCTATCAACCGCTCTGGTCCGAGATGGAATCCGCCGTCATGGAGGCGTTTGCCGTGATGGAACAGGCGGCGGAGCGCGGAGAGAGGAAGGCGTATGCGGCTGCCCTTCGCCGGTTTATGGATCGCTATGCCTTGATTGAGCCGAGCGTGAAAATCGATGTGCCTCCGAAAGAAGCGAAAAAGGTCGACCATGACCTCGAAGTGCTGCAAGGCGCTTCGTTTTGGCGGCTTGGCCAAAGCGAGCAGCGCGAGCAGCTTGCTGCCGCGCGCCGCAATATAGAAGCGTTGTTTGACGGGGTGAAAAAGGACGAAGCCGACCCGTCGCTCATTTGGGTCATGATTTCGACCGGTGGAATGATCGTCTTAACGTTGACGTATGTCGGCTGGCGGAAGTACAGAGGAGAAAAAGAGGCGAAGCGGGCGCGGCAGCCGGAAGAATAGGAGCCGGCTTGCTTTCAAGAGGGGGAATGGGTTCCCCCTCTTTTTTATTTTGACGGCTGCGCGGCACCTGGCAAGCCGGGCATGCCCCGAGATGTTGAGGACAGGGACTCAGTCCTTATTGCTCCAGCGGCCGCTTGTGCTCATCGAGCGTAAACCCTTCGCCGAGCACGTCGTGCACATCGGTGACCGCGACAAAGGCGTGCGGATCGACGGACATAATGACGCTTTTGAGGCGGGGCAATTCGTTTTTGGCCACGACGCAATACAGCACGTCACGGTCGCGTTTCGTATACGAGCCGCGCCCTTTGAGCACAGTGACGCCGCGCTCCATCTCTGTCAAGATCCGGTTGGCGATCTCTTCGCTTTTTTCTGAGATGATGGTCGCCCCTTTTGCCGCATAGCCGCCTTCCTGCAGAAAATCAATGACCCGGGCGGCGATAAAGACGGCGACCAACGTATACATCGCCTCGCGGTATGACAGGTAAAGAAGAAGTGACAACGTGATGACGGCGGCGTCAAAGGCAAACATCGTTTTGCCCATGCTGATGCCTTTGTATTTATGGACGAGGCGGGCGATAATGTCGACGCCGCCGGTTGTGCCGCCGTAGCGGAAAATAATGCCGAGGCCGACGCCGATAAACACGCCGGCAAACAGCGCTGCCAGCGTCATGTCGTGACGGAGCGGCATATGGATCATGTAGCGTTGGAAGATCGATAAAAAAATGGAAACCGCGACCGTGCCGATGACAGTATAAAGAAACGTCTGGCGGCCGAGCAACCTCCAACCGATCAAAAAGAGCGGAATATTGAGCGCCAGGTTGGTGATGGCCGGATCAAAACCAAACAAAAAATAAAGAAGAAGCGTAATGCCGGTAAACCCGCCTTCCGCCAAATTGTTTTGCATGTTGAAATGAACGAGCCCGAAGGCGAAAATGGCGGCGCCAAGCAAAATAAACAGGCAGTTTTTGATCTTTAGTCCAAAAATCATACCGTCCCTCCGTCCGCAAAAATAGTCGGCGTCTTCATTATAGAGGAACTTGTCCGCCTAGGCAATGATGGCCGGAAGCGCGATGATTTGGCACAAGGCGAAAACATTTGTCAAATGTGCTGCTTTTCGTTAACATGGAAACAGGCGAGGTGATGGCCATGCAGGAGAAAACGATGAAACAGATGCAGCGTGAAGTAGACGAATACATCAGCCAGTTTAAGGAAGGCTATTTCAGCCCTCTCGCCATGCTGGCGCGGCTGACCGAAGAGCTCGGCGAACTGGCGCGTGAAGTGAACCACTACTACGGAGAAAAGCCGAAAAAAGCGACTGAACAAGAAAAAACGGTGGAAGAAGAGCTGGGCGATTTGCTGTTTGTGCTCATTTGTTTTGCCAATTCGCTCGGCATTGATTTGCAGGCGGCGCACGATCGGGTGATGGACAAGTTTCGCACCCGCGACCGCGACCGCTGGACGCGGAAGGAGGAAGAATCATGACGATTCGCATCGTCATCGCGGGGCCGCGCGGCCGCATGGGCCGCGAGGCGGTGGCGCTCGTGCAAAAAACAGATCATTTCGAGCTGGCTGCGGTCATTGACCGCCGCTATGATGGCCAAAATTTGGCTGACATCGAAGGGTTTGCCGGCGTCAATGCCCCCATTTACACCGATGCCGCCCGTTGCTTTGTCGAGGTGAAGCCGGATGTGCTCATCGATTTGACGACGCCGGAAGTTGGAAAGCGGCATGCGGAGCTGGCGCTGCGTTACGGCGTTCGTCCGGTTGTCGGCACGACGGGATTCACGCCGGAAGAGATCGAGCGGCTGACCGAACTCGCTGAGGCGAACAACATCGGCGCCATCATCGCGCCCAACTTTGCCATCGGCGCGGTGCTGATGATGAAATTCGCCCGCATGGCGGCCAAATATTTCACGGATGTAGAAATTATCGAGCTGCACCATGACCAAAAGCTGGATGCTCCGTCCGGAACGGCGTTGAAAACGGCGCAGCTCATCGCCGAGGTCCGTCCGTCGAAAAAGCAAGGTCATCCGGACGAAAAAGAAACGCTTGAAGGGGCGCGCGGAGCCGCGTACGACGGCATTCCGATCCACAGCGTCCGCCTGCCGGGGTTTGTCGCCCATCAAGAAGTCATTTTTGGCGGTGACGGTCAGACGTTGACGATCCGCCATGACTCGTTTCATCGGAGTTCATTTATGTCCGGGGTGAAGCTTGCCGTCGAGACGGTCATGCATTTACATACGCTTGTGTATGGGCTTGAACATATTTTAGAATAGCGCGGCTTGCGCAAACGAGGGAGGGGGAAACGTGAAAATCGCCTTGATTGCCCACGACAAGAAAAAAGAGGACATGGTCGCCTTTGCGACCGCCTATGCGCCCGTGCTGGCCAACCATGAACTGTATGCCACCGGCACGACCGGGCTGCGCATTCAGGAGGCGACCGGCCTTGCCGTCCACCGCTTCCAGTCCGGACCGTACGGGGGCGACCAAGAAATTGGGGCGATGATCGCCCGCAATGAAATGGACCTTGTCATTTTTTTCCGCGACCCGCTGACCGCCCAGCCGCACGAGCCGGACATCAGCGCGTTGATGCGCCTTTGCGACGTCTATGCCGTGCCGTTGGCGACGAACATCGGTACGGCCGAGCTGCTCATCCGTGCGTTGGAGCGCGGCGATTTGGCATGGCGCAGCATTGTGCGCGGCCGAACAAAAGGCGGGGAGGAATCGAAAACAGAAAGGTGACAGCGATGACGGAAACGTGTGATTTATTGGCGTTTGGCGCCCATCCGGATGATGTTGAAATCGGCATGGGCGGAACGATCGCCAAATACACGCGCCGCGGTTTTCGGGTGATCATTTGCGATTTGACGAAGGCGGAGCTGTCGTCCAACGGCACGGTCGACGAGCGGCAGAAAGAGGCGGCCGAGGCGGCCCGGCGGCTTGGCGTGGCGCTTCGCCTCAACCTCGGGCTGCCGGATCGCGGCCTTTTGATCAGGGAAGAGGCGATTCGCCGCATCGTGTCGGTCATCCGCCGCTACCGCCCGCGCGTCGTCTTTGCTCCGTATTGGGTCGACCGTCATCCCGACCACGGGCAATGCGCCCGCCTTGTCGAGGAGGCGGTCTTTTCTGCCGGCATCCGCCGCTACGGCGCCGGGGAGCTTGGCGACGCCCACCGCGTCCGCGCTATGTATTATTACATGATCAATGCGTTTGAACGGCCGCATTTTCTGATCGATATTAGCGAGACGGTCGGCGACAAGCTGGCGAGCCTGCGCGCGTATGAAAGCCAATTTGAAAAGCGGCCCGGTTCGGTGGACACGCCGCTGACAAACGGCTACATCGAGACGGTGGAAAGCCGCGAGCGTTGGTTTGGCCAGCAAATTGGCGCCGCCTATGCCGAAGGGTTTTTGTCCAAAACGCCGATTCATCTTTTTGATTTATTCGAGGAGGCGCGATGAAGCTGAAAATCGGGATTGTTTGTTATCCGACAGTCGGAGGCTCAGGGGTCGTTGCCACCGAGCTCGGCAAGCTGCTGGCCGAAAAAGAGCATGAGATCCATTTTATTTCCTCGAGCATGCCGTTTCGGTTGAACAAAGTATATGGAAACATTTATTACCATGAAGTGAACGTCAATCAGTATTCGGTCTTTCAGTATCCGCCGTACGATTTGGCCCTTGCCAACAAAATCGCGGCGGTGGCTAAGCGCGAACGGCTCGATGTGCTTCATGCCCATTACGCCGTCCCGCACGCCGTTTGCGCCGTGCTGGCGCGACAAATGGTCGGCGAGCTGCCGATTGTCACGACGCTGCACGGCACCGATATTACCGTCTTGGGTTATGATCCGTCGCTGTCTGACATGATCAAGTTCGGCATTGAGCAGTCCGATATCGTCACCGCGGTGTCTGACGCCCTCGTGCGGCAGACGTACGAGTTGCTCGATGTGCAAAAACCGATCTATACGGTGTACAACTTTGTCGACGAACGCGTGTACCGCCGTCGGGAGGCCGGCCATTTGCGGCGGGAATACGGCATCAGTGAACAGGAAAAGGTCGTGATCCATGTCTCCAACTTTCGGAAAGTGAAGCGCGTGCCCGATGTCGTGCGGGCGTTTGCCATCGTCCGCCGCCATATGCCGGCCAAGCTCTTGCTTGTCGGCGACGGCCCAGAAATGACCGTCGTCTGCCGGCTTGTCAAAGAGCTCGGGCTCAACGGCGATGTCCGATTTTTGGGGAAACAGGACAAACTCGAAGAGCTGTACTCGATCAGCGATGTGATGATGCTCTTGTCGGAAAAAGAAAGCTTCGGGCTTGTCCTGCTCGAAGCGATGGCGTGCGGCGTTCCGTGCATCGGCACCGCCATCGGCGGCATTCCGGAAGTGATCGAAGACGGAAAAAGCGGGTTTTTATGTCCGCTTGGCGATGTTGAAGAAGCGGCTCGGCGGACGCTTATGCTGCTGACCGACCGCCGCCTTCATCAAGAGATGGCGCGCCAGGCCGTGCAAACGGTCGAGCAAAAGTTTCGTTCGTCCGACATCGTCGGGCAATATGAACAGCTGTACATTTCGCTCGCCGCAAGGAAGGTGAAATGATGAAACCGCCGTTTCAAGAGGCGCTCGGCATCATTCAACAGCTGAAACAGCATGGCTATGACGCCTATTTCGTCGGCGGAGCGGTGCGTGATTTGCTGCTTGGACGCCCGATCGGCGATGTGGATATTGCGACAAGCGCCTTGCCGGAAGACGTTATGGCGATTTTTCCAAAGACGATCGATGTCGGCTCGAAACACGGCACGGTCGTCGTTGTCCATAAAGGAAAAGCGTATGAAGTGACAACATTTCGCACGGACGGCGACTATGAGGACTACCGCCGTCCGGAGTCGGTGACGTTTGTCCGCTCGCTTGAGGAAGACTTAAAACGGCGCGATTTTACGATGAATGCCATCGCCATGGACGAATATGGGGCTATCATTGATCCGTTTGGAGGGCGAGAGGCGATTCGCCGGCGAATCATTCGCACCGTCGGAGAGGCGGAAAAGCGGTTTCGTGAAGATGCGCTTCGCATGATGCGGGCCGTTCGCTTTGTCAGCCAGCTCGGATTTGCGCTTGCGCCGGATACGGAACAGGCGATCGTCCAAAACGCTCCGCTTTTGGCCCACATTTCAGTCGAGCGGATGACGATGGAGATGGAAAAGCTGCTCGGCGGTCCGTTTGCCGCCAGGGCGCTGCCGCTGTTGGCCGAAACCGGATTGAACGTTTACTTGCCTGGTTTGGCAGGGAAAGAGAAGCAACTGCGTCTGGCGGCGGCTTATCGTTGGCCATGGCTTGCCGCGCGCGAAGAACGGTGGGCGCTTTTGTGCCATGCGCTTGGTGTGCAGGAAAGCCGGCCGTTTTTGCGCGCGTGGAAGCTCTCGAACAAAGTGGTCGACGAAGCGGGCGCCATTTTGACGGCGTTGGCTGACATTCCACGGCCGGAAGCATGGACGAACGAACAGCTGTTTTCCGCCGGCCTTGAGCGGGCGCTCTCGGTGGAAACAGTGCGCGCCGCCTTCACCGGCGCGCCGCCTGGGCCATGGCATGAGAAACTGCGCCGCCGCTTTGCCTCCTTGCCGATCAAAACGAAAGGGGAGCTGGCGGTCAACGGAAAAGACGTGATCGAGTGGGTCGGGAAACCGGCCGGCCCGTGGGTGAAAGAGGCGCTGGACGCCATATGGCGGGCGGTCGTCAACGGAGAAGTCGAGAACGAGAAGGAGCGGATTTACGCATGGCTCATGGAGCGCAATCGGACACGCGAAAAAAACTGTTAGAGCTGTTTGCAGAAGCGAACGGCGAGTTTTTGTCGGGACAAAAAATCAGCGAACGGCTCGGCTGTTCGCGGGCGGCCGTATGGAAACACATCGAGGAGCTGCGCAAAGAAGGCTTTGAACTCGAAGCGGTGCGCCGCCTTGGCTATCGGATCGTAAGCACGCCGGATAAGGTGACGGCGAATGAAATCCAGCTCGGCCTGAAAACGGAAACGCTCGGCCATACGATCCATTTTTTCGAGGAAGTCGATTCCACGCAGCGCATCGCCGCCAAGCTGGCGTACGAAGGGGCGCCGGAGGGGACGCTGGTCGTCGCGGAAGAGCAAAAAGCCGGCCGCGGGCGCCTCGATCGGAAATGGTTTTCTCCGAAAGGAACCGGCATTTGGATGAGCCTTATTTTGCGCCCGCCCATCCCCCCGCAGCGGGCGCCGCAATTGACGCTGCTTGTGGCGGTGGCCATTAGCCAAGCCATTCAAGAAGTGACCGGGCTTGTCCCGAATATTAAATGGCCGAACGACATTTTGCTTCACGGCAAAAAAGGCGTCGGCATTTTAACCGAGCTGCAGGCCGATCCCGACCGCGTCCACTCGGTCATCGTCGGCATCGGCATTAACGTCAATCAAACAGCGGAACAATTTCCCGAGGACATTCGCGCCATCGCCACGTCGCTTGCCATTGAAAAAGGCGAACGCATCAAGCGTGCGCCGCTCATTCAAGAAATTTTGCTCCGCATCGAGCGGCTGTATAAGCAATATTTGGCGCACGGCTTCCGCTCCATCAAGCTTCTTTGGGAAGGGTATGCGGTTTCGATCGGCAAGCCGGTGACGGCAAGAACGCTGGGCGGAACGATTCGCGGCATCGCCCGCGGCATCACCGAAGACGGGCTGCTCATTCTCGAAGATGAGGAGCAAAACACCCATTATATTCACTCAGCCGATATTCAGTTGTAAATTGCCACTAGAAAAATTGTGATAATTTTATTAAAATACAAGGCGAGGAAAGGGCAGTATCTTTGTCAAGAAAGAGCTGCACCGAGGCTGGCAACATGAATAAATGGTTGAGACGATCTGCCTTGATCCTTACTCGAAGGACTGGGACAGAGGGGTGAACGAAACCGACGGCGGTTTATGGCGTCCTTCTTTCTCAAGGCGGGAAAGAAGGACGTTTTGTTTCGGTCGCGTCACCTCCTCTGCAACAAAAGGGGAGGGAGTCAATGTGAAGACGAAAACGGATTTTTTTCGCATGAAACAGACAGGCGAGCCCATCGTCATGGTGACCGCCTATGATTTTCCATCGGCCAAGCTCGCGGAGCAAGCCGGGGTGGACATGATTTTGGTCGGCGACTCGCTCGGCATGGTCGTGCTCGGCTATGACTCGACGATTCCGGTGACGGTTGAGGACATGATTCATCATACGAAGGCGGTGCGGCGGGGCGCGCCCAACACGTTTGTCGTCACGGACATGCCGTTTATGTCCTACCATGCGTCGAAAGAGGAAGCGTTGCAAAACGCCCGGCGCATCATGCAGCAATCGGGGGCGAACGCCGTCAAAGTGGAAGGAGCCGATGAAGTTACCGGCGTCATCGCCGCGCTGACGAAAGCCGGCGTGCCGGTCGTCGCCCACCTCGGGCTGACACCGCAGTCGGTCGGCGTCCTCGGCGGCTACAAAGTGCAAGGCAAAGATGCGGAAAGCGCCAAAAAGCTTATGGATGATGCGAAACAGTGCGAACAAGCGGGCGCGATCGCCTTGGTGCTCGAATGCGTGCCAAGGCAGCTTGGCGCCGCCATTGCCCGGGAGCTTCATATTCCTGTCATCGGCATCGGCGCCGGGGCCGAGGTGGACGGCCAAGTGCTCGTGTATCATGATGTGCTCGGCTACGGTGTTGACCGTGTGCCGAAGTTTGTCAAACAATACGCCGTCATTCAAGATGCCGTCGTCCAGGCATTGGCCAACTATGTCGCCGATGTCAAACTGCGACAGTTTCCAGAGCCGGCGCACGCGTTTACCATGAAGGAAGAAGAATGGGTGGCGTTATACGGAGGAAAGCAATGATGATCGTTGTTGACCGCATTGCGACAATGCAGGCGTTGATGCGCCAATATCGCCGCGAAGGAAAAACGATTGGGTTCGTCCCGACGATGGGCTATTTGCACGATGGGCACGCCGCGCTCATCGACCGGGCGCGCGAAGAGAACGATATCGTTGTGCTCAGCATTTTTGTTAACCCGCTTCAGTTTGGACCGAACGAAGATTTTGCCCGCTACCCGCGCGATTTTGAGCGCGACCGGCGCATCGCCGGCCAGCATGGCGTGGACGTATTGTTTCACCCGGAGGTGGACGAAATGTATCCGGCGCCGCTCTCGGTGCAAGCGGTCGTCAAGGCGCGCACCGATGTGTTGTGTGGGCGGTCGCGGCCCGGTCATTTCGACGGCGTGGCGACCGTGCTCATTAAGCTGTTCAATATCGTCATGCCGGACCGCGCCTATTTCGGGATGAAAGACGCCCAGCAGGTGGCCGTTGTCGCCGGCTTAATCCGCGACTTTAATTTTCCGATCGAGCTCGTGCCGGTGCCGACGGTGCGCGAGACCGACGGGCTGGCGAAAAGCTCGCGCAACGTTTATTTATCGCCGCAGGAGCGAAAGGAAGCGCCGGCGCTCTACGAGGCGCTTAAGGCCGCAGCAGCGGCTGTTGACCGCGGGGAGCGGAACGCGGAAGCCATCCGCCGCCTCGTGCGGGAGCATATTGAGGCGCATACGCATGCGGAAATCGATTATGTTGAAGTATGCTCATATCCCGATTTAACGCCGCTTTCGGCGCTCGCCGGAACGGTTCTCATTGCGGTTGCCGTCCGGTTTGCGGGCGCCCGCTTGATCGATAACATCATGGTCGAGTTGCCTGCAGCGGACAGGCGAGGGGAGTAAAAGGGGGGATCGTCCATGTTTCGTACGCTCATGAACGCCAAAATTCATCGCGCCCGTGTGACGGAAGCGAACCTGGATTACGTCGGCAGCATTACCATCGATGAAGATATTTTGGACGCCGTCGGCATGGTGGCTAATGAAAAAGTGCAGGTGGTCAACAATAATAATGGAGCCCGCTTTGAAACGTATATCATCCCCGGGGAGCGCGGCAGCGGCGTCTTTTGCCTAAACGGCGCGGCCGCCCGCCTCGTGCAAAAAGGGGATATCATCATCGTAATTTCGTATGCGCTCGTTCCGGAAGAAAAAGTCGCCGCGCATCGTCCGAAAATCGCCATTATGGACGAACACAACCGGATCGCGCAGCTTATCGCCGAAGAGCCGGCACATACGATTTTATAATGTGGTCAAAAAGGGGCTTTCCGCCCCTTTTCGTTTTGAGGTGATCGTTTATGGCAATGCGCTTTGTCATTATTGATTTGGAGACAACCGGAAACGGGCCGAAAAAGGGCGACCGGATCATCCAGCTCGGCATGGCGGTGGTGGAAGGCCGCTCGATCGTGGCGCGGTTTGCCAGCTTTTTCAACCCTGAACAGCCGATCCCGCCGTTCATCCAACAGCTGACCAATATTGACGAGCAGACCGTTGAAGAGGCGCCGCTGTTTGCCGATAAAGCGGGCGAGATTGCCGCCATGATGAAGGGGGCGTATTTCGTCGCGCATAACGTCGATTTTGATTTGCCGTTTTTGCAGGCGGAGCTCGAGCGGGCCGGGCGTCCGCCGTTTGCCGGTCCGACGATCGATACGGTGGAACTTGCGCGCATCGTGCTGCCGTCGGCGGAAAGCTACAAGCTTGGCGATTTGGCGAAACAGCTCGGCCTTCGCCATGATCGCCCGCACCAGGCGGACAGCGATGCGGAAGTGACCGCCAAACTGTTCATTGCCCTGCTCGGACGGCTGCACCGCCTGCCCTTGTTGACGCTTGAACAGCTGCGCCGCCTCGCCCGCCATTTGAAAAGCGACATTTATTCGCTCTTGGACGCCGTCATTGCGGAAAAACGAAAAGAAGCGCCAGTGGATGACACGGTCGCGGTATACCGCGGCATTGCGCTGAAAAAACCGGCGCCAAAGCCGGATGACGGCAGACGGCATTCCCCTTCCGCCTCGTTCGCTGCTTTTTATGAACAGGCGCCGCCCCTTCCGCTTCCTGGCTACAAACGACGTGAGGGGCAGTGGGAGATGATGCGGCTTGTCTATGAGGCGCTGTCGACGTCCCAGCATGCGCTCATTGAGGCGGGAACCGGGCTCGGCAAATCGCTCGCCTACTTGATTCCCGCCGCCTTTTTTGCCGGTGAGCGCCAGGAGCGGGTCGTGGTAAGCACGCATACGCTTCAGCTGCAAGAGCAGCTCATCCGCCGCGATTTGCCCGTGCTGCGGCAAGTCGTGCCGTTTCCGCTTCGGGTCGCCGTCTTGAAAGGGAAGCAAAACTACCTTTCCCTCGACAAGTTCGTTTCGTTTTTGTCTGAACCGTGCGATACGTACGATGCGGCGCTGTTGAAGTGCCAGCTGCTCGTCTGGCTGCTTGAGACAGACAGCGGCGATTTGGACGAATTGAATGTGTCGTCCGGCGCCCGTCTTTTGTTGTCAGAGCTGGCCATTGGCGAGGGGGAAGACGGCGGGAGGCATCATTTTTTCGCCCAAGCGAAACAACGCGCCGAGCGGGCGAATATTGTCATTACGAACCACGCGTTTTTGCTTCATGATTTGACAGCTTCTTCGCCGCTTTTGCCGCCGTTTCGCCATCTTGTCATCGATGAGGCCCATCGGCTCGAGGACGCTGCCGCCCATTCGTTTGGCGAACGGATTGACTACGTGTCTTTTCGTCTGCTGACGGCCAAAATAGCGCAAACGCTTGGAAAATGGCCGGAAGCGGAGCACGGTGAAGCGGAAGACGCGATCGCCCGCTGCCAACGGCGTTTGGAAGAGTTGCAATTTGAAGGGGACGAGCTGTTCCGTTTGCTGCGCCGCTATGCGCTTGCGAAAAAGCCGGCGCGGGCCGGCCGTTGCCGCTACCGTTTTTCCCCGGCTGACGAGGGCGGCCGGACGTGGCAGGCAGCGACGGAGTTATGCTGGCGTCTGCGCGACTCGGCAGCGGCGCTATGCGGTGCCGCGATGCCGCTTGTGTCAGCGCCCGCCGCGGATGGTTCTCCGTTGCCTGCTTCGCTGGCAGCGGATTTGGCGGCGTTGGAGCGACAGCTGGCAACGCTTGTCCGGCTGTTGACGGAAACGGATCCCAGCGCCGTCCGCTGGATCGAAGCGGATGAGAAAGGGGCGGCGAACGCCGTCCGCCTTTATTCCCAGCCGGTCGACCTCGCCGATTTTTTTGCGGACCGGCTGTTTATGAAAAAGCGGAGCGTCATTTTGACTTCCGCAACGCTTACGGTTCGCGGGCGTTTCGCGTATATGACGAGGCGCCTCGGGTTGGACGAGTTTTATCCGCTGTGCCGCTCGTTTCCGGCGCCGTTTCGCTACGAGGAACAGGCTGCGCTCTTTGTGCCGGCGGACATGCCGCTCGCTTCCGCTGTTTCGGTCGAGACGTATGCCGAGGCGGCAGCGGCGGCCATCACAGCAGTCGCCCGGCGCGTCGGCCGGCGGCTGCTTGTGTTGTTTCCATCGTACGAATTGTTGAAAATGACCGTCGAGGCGTTAAAAAACGACGAGGCGGACGAACCATTTGTCTTGATCGCTCAAGGGGTGCAAAGCGGCAGTCCGGCCAAACTCATCCGGACGTTTTTGCAGTTTGAGCGCGCTGTGCTGTTTGGGACGAGCGGTTTTTGGGAGGGGGTCGATTTGCCGGGGGATGCGCTTGATGCGCTCATCATCGCGCGTTTGCCGTTTGCTCCTCCGGACGATCCGGTGATGGAAGCGAAAAGCGAACGCATTCGTGCACGGGGAGGCGATCCGTTTTATGAGCTGTCGCTTCCCGAGGCCGTCCTCCGATTGAAGCAAGGCGTCGGCCGTCTCATCCGCACCGAGCGCGACAAGGGAGTGGTGTTCGTCCTTGACCGCCGGTTGACGAACGCTCCGTACCGAGCGGACTTTCTCGCGTCGTTGCCGCCGTTTCCTGTGCATGAGGGTGGACTTTTGGAGCTGCTCGATGCGGCGGACGCCTGGCTTTGGCAAGGCCGCCGGCCCAATGGCGTTTAGGGCATGTCGTCGCTTCCTTCTCATAAAGAGAGGGGAAACGGTGCAATCTAAAGATGGCAGGCAGCAAAAAAATTCCCCGCATCGAGCGGGGCGGAAGGAAGCAAATTTGCGTTGGCGGTGTAGGCGGGCAAATTTGTTATGAAATGGTCGGACAAACCTGCTATAATAGGGAAGAAGCACAACTGCGATGCTGGCAGCCTGCGGCTTTCGCTGCCTGGCTGCAGATCTGCTGTATTTGTATTGTTGCCGGAGCCGCCGGCCTGTATAAGTAACAAAATTTGCGCCGCACAGGAGGAAGCGACGAAAATGGAAAGCAAAATTGAAGTGCTCGCCACCGTCAAAGTCCAGCATTCCGACGATTTGTACAAAATTGTCGACTGCTTGAACCGGACGCTGAAGCGCAACAATTTAATGTTTGGCCTTGCTTTGGATGAGAACGACAGACGACAGGCCGTCTTCACGATTTACCGGACGTGATCGCGATGAAAAAATGGGGATGGTTGGCTCTCCTTTTTTTTGGTTTCCTCATTTGGCAGGCATGGTCGATTTATGGAGAGGCGATGGCGCCCAAACGGTCCATGGCGGAACACGCGCTTGCGCGGGCGAGGGAGGCAGTCGGATTGATTGACGTCAAGAAAGTCTATACATATTATGGGGATGAAGCGTACACTGTATTCATCGGCCGGACGAAGCAAGAAAAAACGGACGTCGTCGTTTGGGTGCCGGAAAAAGGAGGAAATGTCGTCGTCAAGCGGGCGGACAGCGGCATCAGCGAAGCAAAAGCGCGCGCCATTTTAGAGCGCGACCGCCGCCCGCAGCAGATCATTGACGCGACGCTCGGCATGGAAAAAGGCGTGCCTCTTTGGGAGTTGACATATATCGATTCGGAAGGAAGGTATTCGTTTTATTACCTTCATTTCACCGATGGCGCGTTCTTGAAGAGGTACAGTTTTCAACGATGAGGACATGAGGGGGAAGAAGCGATGAAACTGGCAAAACGGGTGGCGTCGCTGACGCCATCGGCGACATTGGCCATTACGGCGAAAGCGAAAGAATTGAAAGCGGCTGGATACGACGTGATCGGCCTCGGGGCCGGAGAGCCGGATTTCAATACGCCGCGGCACATTCTCGATGCAGCGGTAAGAGCGATGAACGAAGGGCATACGAAATATACGCCCTCGGGCGGGCTGCCGGCGCTGAAGGCGGAAATCATCAAAAAGTTTGCCCGCGATCAAGGGCTTGAGTATGAGCCGGCGGAAGTGATTGTATGCGTCGGGGCGAAGCACGCCCTTTACACCCTCTTTCAAGTGCTGCTCGACGAGGGCGATGAGGTCATCATCCCGACGCCGTATTGGGTCAGCTACCCGGAACAAGTGAAGCTCGCCGGCGGCGTTCCCGTTTATGTGGAAGGGCTGGAACAACACGATTTCAAAATTACGCCAGAGCAGCTGAAGCAGGCGATCACGCCGCGGACGAAGGCGGTCATCATCAACTCGCCGAGCAACCCGACCGGCATGATTTACACGGCCGAAGAACTGAAGGCGCTCGGTGACATTTGCTTAGAATACGGCCTCTTGATCGTCTCCGACGAAATTTATGAAAAGCTGATTTACGGCGGAGCGAAGCATGTCTCGATCGCTGAGCTGGCGCCGGAGCTGAAAGCGCAGACCGTCATCATCAACGGGGTGTCGAAGTCGCATTCGATGACGGGATGGCGCATCGGGTATGCAGCAGGTCCAAAAGAAATCATCAAAGCGATGACCGACTTGGCGAGCCACAGTACATCCAACCCGACGTCAATCGCCCAATACGCGGCCATCGCCGCGTACAGCGGCCCGCAGGATCCGGTGGAAGAAATGCGCCGAGCGTTTGAAGAGCGGCTCCATATCATTTACGACAAGCTTGTGCAAATTCCAGGGTTTACATGCGTCAAGCCGCAAGGGGCGTTTTACTTGTTCCCGAACGCCCGCAAAGCGGCGGAGATGGCGGGCTGCCGCACGGTCGACGAGTTCGTCGCCGTCTTGCTCGAAGAGGCGAAAGTCGCCCTCGTGCCCGGCTCCGGGTTTGGAGCGCCGGACAATGTCCGCCTGTCGTATGCGACTTCGCTTGAGGCGCTGGAAACGGCGGTGGAACGCATCCGCCGATTCATGGAAGCGCGCGCGTAACCAAATCCACACGGGGCAGGGTGGATATGCTGTCAGGCGGCAACGGCCGGTGCAGTACAAAGCGCCGCATTTCGCCGCCCCGACCTGGCCGTTGCTGCCGTGTTGGCGCAACGGTATAATAGCGAATGATGGACGTGTCAATCATTGGAGGGAATAAGTACGTGAAAACGACGATTGCGGAAGTAAACCAATATGTCGGCCGGCAAGTCACGATTGGTGCCTGGCTGGCCAATAAGCGCTCGAGCGGAAAAATCGTCTTTTTGCAGCTGCGCGACGGGACGGGCTTCATTCAAGGCGTCGTCGAAAAGGCGAACGTCTCAGAGGAAGTATTCCAACGCGCGAAAACGTTGACGCAAGAAACATCGCTGTATGTGACCGGAACAGTGCGCATTGACGAGCGCTCGCCGTTCGGCTACGAACTGTCGGTTACGGACTTGCAAGTCATCGATGAAGCGGTCGATTACCCGATTACGCCAAAGGAGCACGGCGTCGAATTTTTGATGGACCATCGCCATTTATGGCTTCGGTCGCGGCGTCAGCATGCCATTATGAAAATCCGCAACGAGGTCATTCGGGCAACGTACGAGTTTTTCAACGACCGCGGGTTCGTCAAAGTCGATGCGCCGATTTTGACCGGCAGCGCGCCGGAAGGAACGACCGAGCTGTTCCACACGAAATATTTCGATGAAGACGCGTATTTGTCGCAAAGCGGCCAGCTGTATATGGAGGCAGCGGCGATGGCGCTCGGCAAAGTATTTTCATTCGGCCCGACGTTTCGCGCTGAAAAGTCGAAAACGCGCCGCCATTTGATTGAATTTTGGATGGTCGAGCCGGAAATGGCGTTTTACGAGTTTGAAGACAACTTGCGGCTGCAGGAAGAGTACGTCTCCTATCTTGTGCAGTCGGTGCTCAGCCGCTGCCGGCTCGAGCTTGGGCGGCTTGAGCGCGATGTGTCCAAACTTGAGTTGGTCACGCCGCCGTTTCCGCGCCTGACGTATGACGAAGCGATCAAGCTTTTGCACGACAAAGGGTTCACCGACATCGAGTGGGGCGACGACTTCGGCGCGCCGCATGAGACGGCCATTGCGGAAAGTTTCGAGAAGCCGGTCTTTATCACTCATTACCCGACGTCATTAAAGCCGTTTTATATGCAGCCGGATCCGAAGCGGCCGGACGTTGTGTTGTGCGCCGACCTCATTGCCCCGGAAGGGTACGGGGAAATTATCGGCGGCTCGGAGCGTATCCATGATTATGACTTGTTAAAGCAACGCCTTGAGGAACACCATTTGCCGCTTGAGGCGTATGAATGGTATTTGGATTTGCGCAAATACGGATCGGTGCCGCACTCTGGGTTCGGGCTCGGCCTTGAGCGCACGGTCGCTTGGATTTGCGGCGTCGAGCATGTGCGTGAAACGATCCCATTCCCGCGCCTTCTCAACCGTTTGTATCCGTAACCCCCTGCAAAAAAGGGGGTTTTTTGCCGCCGGCATGTTATACTATAGTTGAGGTGCATCGGCATGGAAAAGAAAAAGGTGGCCGAATGGCTGGCGCAAGGAAGCGTCGCCGTTCCAAAGCTGTTATTGAACCATTATAAACAGCTTGGCTTGAGCGAGGCGGAACTCGTGCTGCTTTTGCATATGCAGTCGTTTTTTGAGCAAGGGATCACCTTTCCGACGCCGGCGGAGCTGGCCGAGAGAATGACGGTCCCGGCGGCGGAGTGCATGGAAATGATGCGCCGCCTTTTGCGAAAGGGGATGGTGGCCATTGAGGAGCATACGGACGAACGCGGCATCCGCAGCGAAAAGTATACGCTCGAACCGCTTTGGGAGCAGCTGGTTCACCATTTGTATGCAGAAGCGGCCAAGGATGAGTGCGGCGGCCAGCAGGAGGAGGAAAGCCTATATACGGTTTTTGAGCAAGAATTTGGCCGCCCGCTCTCCCCGTTTGAGTGCGAAACGCTCGCGATGTGGATCGACCAAGACGGCCATGAACCGGCCATCATTAAAGCTGCGCTGCGCGAGGCGGTGCTGTCGGGAAAACTGAACTTTCGCTACATCGACCGCATTTTGTTTGAGTGGAAAAAGAACGGCATCCGCACGATCGAGCAGGCGCACGATTACGGCAAAAAATTCCGCAAGCCGAAACAGCTCGCCCGCCCGGCGAAACAGGAGACAGGAGAATTTAAGCAGACGATTCCGTTTTTCAACTGGCTTGACTCGTAAACGAGAGCGCAGTCTCTCGTTTTTGTTTGGCCAAAATCGCGAAATGCTCGTATGGATGGCCAAACATCGCGAAAGGAGGAGAGAGGGATGCTGACGAAGCAGCAAATCCGCTGCTGTTTGGACGTGATGGCGGACATGTTTCCCAATGCCCATTGCGAACTTGTGCACCGCAATCCGTTCGAACTGTTGATCGCGGTCGTTTTGTCAGCGCAATGCACCGATGCGCTCGTCAATAAGGTGACGAAACATTTGTTTGAAAAATACCGAACGCCGCACGATTACATCGCGGTGCCGCTTGAAGAGCTGGGGCAAGACATCCGATCGATCGGATTATACCGGAACAAAGCGAAAAATATTCAAAAGTTGTGCGCGATGCTGATTGAGGAGTACAACGGTGAAGTGCCGCGCGACCGCGATGAATTGATGAAGCTGCCGGGCGTCGGAAGGAAGACGGCCAACGTCGTCGTCTCCGTGGCATTTGGCGTGCCGGCCATCGCCGTTGATACGCATGTCGAGCGGGTCAGCAAGCGGCTCGGCTTTTGCCGTTGGGACGCGTCAGTTCTGGAAGTGGAACAAACGTTGATGAAAACCATTCCAAAGGAAGAATGGTCGATCACCCACCACCGGATGATTTTTTTCGGCCGCTACCATTGCAAGGCGCAGGCGCCGCAATGCCCGGTATGCCCGCTTCTTCGTTTATGTCGCGAGGGAAAAAAGCGGATGCGAAAGAGGGAAAACAAACGTGCGCGTGCCGACTGAATGGGCTCGCCCGCTTTTTCCCGGACGGGCATATTTCTAGGCAAGTCGCCATGAAAAAGCGGATGGCTTATCGGGCCATCCGCTTTTTTGAGGCAGGTGATCTCACTGGCGGCTTCCATTTCTCATGCCAGCATTGCCGCTGTTTCCTGATTGTGGATTGGTCGGCGTCGTTGGGGTTGTTGGTGTCGTCGGCGTTGTTGCGCCGCCATCCCCTTGGCCGTTGTCTTCGCCGCCGTTGTCCTCTTCGCCGCCATCATCGCGATCTTCGTTGCCATTGCCGTTGTTTCCGCTATTTCCGCCATTGTTGTTATTTTGATTGTTTCCATTGCCCCCATGATCATCGCTGTTATCCCCGTTCGTGCCGCCATTTCCGGCGCCACGGTTGTTGCCATCACCGTTCGCTCCATTGCCCGGCGCCGTCGGCTGCTCGCCGCCAGGGATGCGGATGCTCGTGATCGCCGGCTTGCTCATCCGCTCGCCTTCCTTGGCATAGACGGCGATCGTGTACGAAGCCCCTGGCGCCACGTTCGTAACTGTCACGCCTAAATCTTTGGTCGTGACCGTTTCCGTATGCCCTTGCTCGTCTTTGATGCGCACTTCAAACAGCGTGTCGTCGGTTTTCTCATCATACGACCAAGAGACGGAAATCATGTTGGCAGCTTGGTCGTACGAAGCGGCCAACCCTTTGACAGCCGGGAGCTCTTCCGGCTCATCTTTTGCGACTTTTGTCGGTTCGGTGCCGCGCACGAACAATTCATACGTAATGTCGCTTTCAGGCGTGTATTTGCCGGCAAGTTTCGGCGGATTCGTGCCTTTTTTGATCGGCAGTTTGACGACGCTGTCCGGCCGCTGAAACTCTCCGCTGCCATCGTCGAGATGGGACATCAGATCTTTCAGCAAGAGCTTCGGAATGCGCTGCTCCCGACTCCCTAATGTAGCTGTTTCGCTTTTTTTGCTGAAGCCGACCCAAATGGCCGCCGTGTAGTTTGGCGTATAGCCGATAATCCAGCTGTCCGGCACATCGTCCCGTTTGAGGCCAAACTTCGCGCCGTCTTTGCCGTAGTTTGTCGTTCCGGTCTTGCCGGCGAGCTCCAACCCTGGAACATAGGCGGACCGCCCAGTGCCAGAGCGGATGACCGATTTAAGCATGTCGGTAATCATGTATGCGGTGTAATCATGCATGACTCGCTTCGGTTTTGGCTTTAAGTCCATTTCCGTGCCGTCTGGGAAGACGATTTTCGTCACCGCATACGGCTTCGTGTAAACGCCGTTGTTGCCGAAGGCGGCGTAGGCGCCGGCCATCTGCAACGGCGATACGTAGCGCGATATGCCGCCGATTGCGTACGGCTCATATACTTCGTCAAAGCCCATGCCGAGCCGGTTGGCAAACTCTCTCGCCCGCTCTTTGCCGACCGCTTGGAACGTTTTTAACGCCGGGATGTTGCGCGACCATGTGAGGGCATTGCGCACCGTCACCGGTCCGGCGTAGCGTCCGCCGGCGTTGCGGATCGGGGTGCCGTCGGAGTACGTATACGGCTCGTCAACAAGAATGTGCGCGGTTGACCATTTTAAATATTCGATCGCCGGCCCGTAGTCCAAAATCGGCTTAATCGTTGAACCGGGCTGGCCGACAGGCTGAATTGCGTAGTTGAAACCGAACTCGATGTTGTCGCGGTGGCGTCCCCCGCCTAATGCGCGAATGGCGCCCGTTTTCGTGTCGACGAGGGCGATTCCCGACTGCAAATCTTTTTTGGCGGTAAAATGTTGATCGGAGTTTAATAGCTTTTCAACGTACGACTGCGCCTCTTGATCAAGCGTCGTGTAAATTTTCAGCCCGTCTTCAAAGACGTTGACATTGGCTTTGTCCGTCACTTCTTTGATCACTTCGTCAATGAAGGCGTCGTATGGCACGGAATTTTGCGGCTTTTTCCGCTCGGTGAGCATCGATTTGATCGGCACCTGCTTCGCTTTTTCCGCTTCTTCCGCACTGATAAAGCCATGTTTCACCATGAGCGACAAGACAGTGTCGCGCCGTTTTTTCGCCGCCTCCGGATGATCGTACGGGTTGTACCGGTTCGGGCTTTGCGGCATGCCGGCCAAGAGCGCTGCCTCAGGGAGCGTCAGCTCTTTTAAGTTCGTTTTGCCGAAGTAATATTCCGCCGCCCGGGCGACGCCATAAATGCCGTCTGAGTAATAAATTTTGTTCAAGTACATTTCCAAAATTTCGTGCTTCGAATACTTTTGCTCAAGCTGCAAGGCGAGCCACGCTTCTTGCGCTTTCCGCTCCAACGTTTTCTTTGATGAGAGGAACGTCATTTTCACGACTTGCTGGGTGATCGTGCTGCCGCCTTCCGCGCCGAACCCTTCGCGAATATTGGCGATGACCGCGCCGGCTAGACGGACGATGTCGATGCCGTGATGCTCGTAAAAGCGGGCGTCTTCGGTCGCCAATACCGCATTTTCCAGCACTTTCGGCACGTCCTTGTATGAGATGTACGTCCGTTTGTAACCGCCCAGCTCGGCGACTTTCTTTCCGCTCATATCGTACACGGTCGACGAGAGCGGATCTTTAATTTTCGCCTCATCGAGCGGAGGGGCGTCCTTGACAAAGTAGGCGAACGCAGCCACCCCCCCGATGGCGCCAAGGGCGATCATCAGCACTATCGCAATGGCGATCGCTTTCAACCAGGACCTCCCTCTTTTCTTTTTCGCCTTTTTTTGTTTCGTCTGTTTCGCTGCCTGCTTTCGTTCCACACGAGAACGATATTCACCAGACATAAGCAAATCCTGCCTTTCTTACAAGTTTTCACCTTAAGCGGTGAAGTACACGTTTTCTATTACACTAATATAATCAATTCTCGGCTGGTAGCCAAGCGGGATATAATGCCCGTATTGTTCGATCTCCCGTTTTGGGATCGACTTTCTTCCCCCGGCTTCTTGCTCATTCCAGCGGGCAATTAAGTGGGAGGCGTCAAGCAAATACGTTTCATTGAGCAGGGAAAAACGCAAAATCGCAAAGCAAATGCCGCCGTGGGCCATGACTTGCGCCATATGGCGGATTTGGTGAGCATGGAAATTTTTCAGCGGAAACGACGTTTTGTTTCTCGTCTCCTTTGCCTCAAAGTCGATGTATTTGCCGCGATAGATGCCGTTGTAGTCGGTCGTCGACGCCTGCCGGAAATAGGCCTCTTTGATGACGGCGGCGCTCCGTTTCGGATAATCGACGCGGACGATTTGCACCGGAGTCGGCTTTTTATGGATGACAGCGATGCCGTGCTCCCGATAATATTCATTCGTCGCGTTTAAGTCGTCTTCGAGCGTCATGCCGCGGTTGGCATAGCCGGCTGCCGCCGGCGGTCGCACCGCGCTCGGTCCGTTTCCGCGGTATTCTTTTCCTCCTGGATATTTGAGTGCCATCGCGTTCATCTCCTTTGAATGGTTTTTATTATACCATACGCTCGGAAAAGATGCGCCTTTTTTTCTTCCCCACGGCTGCGCCTGCTCTTGTTGTCGAATGGCGGCCGCATCCCGCTTTCTTTGCCGAATCTGTTCTACTTTTGTCGCTGCAGCAGGGAGTGATCCCCTTGGACGCGAATGGAATATCATCACGCCAGAAATGGGGGAGAGGAAATGGAAAAACGGTTAGTGAAAAAAGAAGAGATTGAAAAGCAGCTTCAGGAAATTGTCGCGCTCATCGAGCAGGTGGACGCGAAAATGGAAAAGGTGATCGCGGATGTCATTGAGGAGCGGTACGCCCAAAACAAAGAGCACCTCGCGCATCTTGAAGGGCGGATCGCCGGCGTCGAACGGCGGCTTGATGGGAAAAAAGCGAACGCGGAGCGACCGTTGCCGTCAAAACTGTATTTTGTGTAAACAGCCGGCGGCAGAAACGCTGTCCCCTCGGCTGCGGGGACAGCGTTTTCCTTTTACGTATCTTTTCCTGTTGTGATCGAGACAGGGCCGCCTTCAGCCGTCGCGACTGTGTTGATTTCATATTCGACCCGCTCGGTATGCTTCGGCGGCGCCGGCTCGCCATGTTTCGGTTTTTCGTGGTCATGTCCTTTCAATTTATGGTTGAAATGGACGCCTCGGCCCATTGCCCAACACCCCCCTTGCTTATTACGATGGGGATTTCAGGCCGAAAGTATGCAAAAAAAAGAAGGGAAAAACTCCCTCGAGACCTAAAGTCCAGCGTATTCTTCCGTTTCGTCCGGCTGACAGGCGCCGGCTTGTTCCAGCTCGCGCACTAAGTCGCGATATTGGGCAAGCGAAATTTCCCCGCGCAAATAAAGGCGACGGGCGAAATCGAGCAGTTCGTTCGCCTCAGCCGGCTCGCAATGTTTGACCGCCATGAACTTATGTTTCAATTCCGTGATGCTCATTGATGCTTTTCCCCCTTCCCCCTTTTTTACATCGTACCATGAAAATAGGAGGAAAGGGCGATTTCCGAAAATTAAAACTTCCGACAAGAGGTTACATGTCCGCGCGCACGCGGCCCAGTATACACACATATATTAGTGGCAGCTGATCCCCTGTTTTCGCTGGGGGAATCGATGATCAAAGATGGGGAGGATACACATGCACCGTTATCCGCGACAAATTTCGCCGCCGCCCGCCCACGGACCATACAGCTTCGGCGGCCATTGGCCCTACTCATACGGCTGGCCCTTCCACCTTCCGTCGGCGCCCATTCATTGGCCATATGCTTCGCCATTCCACGCTGCCGCGCCTTCGCACCCGATGCCATACCCGAAACCAGGGTCGCTGCTGCCGCCGCGCCCGTCTTTTCTCGCCCAGTTAAAAAACAGTGACGGGACGTATGATATTAACAAAATGATGAACACGATGGGGCAGATGATCAATGTCGTCAATCAAGTCAACGGCATGTTAAAAGGGCTGCTCAGCACGTTTAAAGAGTAACGAAGCCGCTCCCCCAGCGGAGCGGCTTTGCCCTGTCAAATGAGCAGCTCGTACACTTCATTCAGCTGGTAGACGCGCTCATAATCGCGCTCATCCATCGCGTAGCGGATTTCATGGGGCAAAATGCGATCCAAAAAGGCGCTCTCTTCTTGCGTCAAGTCGCGGACAAACTCGCCCTCGCCCCGGTACGGTTTGCTGATCAGCTTTTTGTAAATACGCTTTGGCGTCTCATCATGGCAGTCCAAATAATTGGACAAAATTTCCCGCAAATAGGCGAGCGTTTGTTCCATCACGATCCGCCCCCTTCAAAAAACGAGACAAACGTTCGACTGACGTTTGGTTTGCCTTCCGCATACGGGTTTTCTTCTGTGACGCGGTCTGGATCGAGATTCGTTTTGATGACAAGCCGCGGCTCAGCGGACGGCTCATTGATCAGCCGGTCGTTCAACTGTTTGAAATCGGGCAGTTTGGCCATTCGTTTTGCACCTCCTAACAGTAGCGTAGCTTAGCAGTGTCGAAAGTATGTATGGCGCGGTTATGTTCCGAAAAAAAACGCGCAACCTAATCGCAGACGGCAAGGAGGTGACAGACAGTGACCAACCGCAACGACAACCGGGAACGGAAAAATAAGTATCCACACAATCGTGAAGAAATCGCCAAGGAATGGGACATCCAAAAAGATCCGACGCCGGAACACAACAACCGGTATGGAAGCCCTTCGCATAAACAATAGAAGCCCGATAGGAAAAAAGCCGCTCCCGACATGGGGAACGGCCTTTTTAATGGCTTGGGTGGACGGAAGGCGCTTCTTTGGATTTTAATCGATACCGATGTATTTCCGTTTTTGCGGCAGGCGAATGACGAGTGTACCGTTTTGGAATGAAGCTTTCACTTCATGTTCGGCCACCGGATACGGAAACGGAATCATCCTCGCCACGCGCCGCCGCTGCTGGCGCCGTTCGTATACATGGCCGCTGTCGTCGGACGATTCGATCGTTTCATGGTGATCGATGACAAGTTGCAGCCCGTCTTCATGCCACTGCAGGCTAATTTGATCCCGCTTGATGTCCGGCAGACGGACGATGATTTGATAGTCGCGCTTCGTTTCTTTCACCTCGATCGGGATGTACGCCGCGGCAAATGTTTGGGCGAAGTAATCGTCAAGCGTTTCAAACAGTTTTTGCAATGGTCGTTCATCGAACCATTGGTTCACGAGTTTCCGCAAATGATGGAACGGGTGATTGCCGTCTCCGTTTGCAGGCGGTTGAAACGGTCCGTTCATTGCACTCCCTCTCTTTCCATTCCGCAAAGTGGCAAGGTTCCTCCGCCCGCCGTTTCCGCCGCTTGGACGGCCGGCAGCCATAGAGGCGATCCGCTTTATTGTCAATGTATGTACGGACGGGAAAAAAGTCACTTTCCGCTTTTTTTAGCGATTTCTCATGCGGTTTTAACCCGTTTGGAATATAATGACACCACTATCTATGGTCATGCACACAAATACCGCTGCCGCCCACCGGCAGCGCGAGGAAGGATGGCGTGATGCATTGGATTCATTGGCTGGTGATGTTGTTTTTTTCTGGAACGGCTGTATCGCTTCTTTCGTACCAAGCGTTTGAAATTGTTCAGGCGATTGTCCACTCGTTTGTGAACCGCCACTCGTGAGCGGCTGCCTTTGGATGTGCGGGAAGCTTGCGGGGCGGCGTCCGCTTTCGCTTGGCTGCTGATCGCCCCGTTGGCGATTGGCTTTTTCTTTGTCTGTAGTAAAATGAAAGTGTGGAAGCGGCGCAAGGCGGGTCCTTGCTCCGGGATGGAGGACAAGAACTAGAAGCAAGAAAGGGGACGGAGACCGTGAACGGACGGATTTTATTAATTGAAGATGAAGCCGGCTTGGCCCGGTTTTTGGAGCTGGATTTAACGCATGAAGGCTTTGATGTGCACGTGTGCGGCGACGGGCGTGAAGGGCTTGAACTCGCCTTGTCGGAATCATGGGATTTGATTTTGCTCGATGTCATGCTGCCTCGCTTAAACGGCATGGAAGTATGCCGCCGCATTCGGGCGGCGAAATCGACGCCGATCATGATGATCACGGCGTGCGACAGCGTGTTTGACCGCGTCATGGGGCTCGATAACGGGGCCGATGACTATATTGTCAAGCCGTTTGCCATTGAGGAGTTGCTGGCCCGCATCCGCGCCTTGTTCCGCCGTGTTCATTCTGAAGCCGACGGGCAAGTGTTGGCGTTTAAAGATTTGGTCGTTGACACGCAGGCGCGCACGGTAAAAAAGGGGGACGAGTTTATCGAGCTGACGAAGCGCGAGTACGATTTGCTCGTCGCCTTTATGCAAAACATCAACGTCGTCTTGACGCGCGATGTGCTGCTTGACAAAGTGTGGGGGTTTGACGCCGAGGTGGAGACGAACGTCGTCGATGTCTATGTCCGCTATTTGCGGCAAAAGCTCGATGAACACGATAAGGAACGATATATCCAAACGGTGCGCGGCGCTGGATATGTGATGCGGCCATGAAGCGATTCCGCCCCCGCGAGCTCTCGTTGAAGGGGAAGCTGACCATCTTGTCTGCCGGAGCGATTTTTATTACGTACTTTGTCTTTACCTTTTTGCAATACCACATTGTCAAGCAATGGCTGCTGAACGAAGAAGAAAAAACAATGGAACAAACGGTGGCGGAAATTGAAACGTATTACGCGGAAAAACGTAATATATCATGGGAAGATGTTCGCCGCCGCCGTTCGTTTTTGGAAAAACTGAATGAGCGCTATCAGCTCATCCGTGTCACCGACGAGAAGGGAAACGTCGTCGTCTCGGTGTCAAACGGCGCCGCCGTCTCGCTCTCGCCAAGCGATATGCCCGACCGGTTGAAAATGGATGAGCATTTCGTCAACAACGAACGGTTTTTGCTGCTGCGCAAGCCGCTTCATATCGGACATTTGCGCGGAACGATTGAAATCGCCCGCCGGTTGACGAAGTTTCAACAAGTAACGAACATGCTTTTCCTTATTATGACGGTGATCGGTTTTGGCGCGATGGCGGCGAGCGCCTTCGCCGGGCGGTTTATGGCGCAACGGTTCATCAAACCGCTAAAAACGTTGGCGGAAACGATGGCCGACATCAAAAACAACGGGCTGAAACAGCGGATTGATGTGCCTCCGGCGCGCGATGAAATGGCCGAGCTGATGATAATGTTCAACAGCATGATGGATGACATTGAGCGCACCTTTGCCATGCAGCGGCAATTCGTCGAAGATGCGTCCCATGAATTGCGCACGCCGCTTGCCATTTTGCAAGGCCATCTTTCGTTGCTGCAACGGTGGGGGAAGCACAACCCGGAGATTTTGGAAGAATCGCTTGAGGCGGCGATGAAAGAGACGGAGCGGCTCAAGCGCCTCGTCCTTGAACTGCTTGACTTGTCGCGCGTTGAGGCGATCGTGATTCCAAAAGAGATTGCTCCTATTGACGCTGCTGCGGCCATCGGGCAAATCGTGAAAAATTTCCGCGTTTTGCATCCCGATTTTCAGTTTCTTGTTGATCAGCCGGAAACGCCGCTGCCGCGTCTGGCGATGGCCAAGCATCATTTTGAACAATTGCTGTTCATTTTGCTTGACAATGGGGTAAAATATTCTCAACGGGTGAAAAAAATCACCATTTCTCTGCGAGAGGAAGGGCCATTTGTGACGGTCGCCGTCCGCGACCATGGCATTGGCATTCCGAAAGACGAGCTGAAAAACGTTTTTTTGCGCTTTTATCGCGTCGACAAGGCGCGCAGCCGCGAACAAGGCGGCGCCGGGCTCGGGCTTTCCATCGCCAAGGAAATCATCGATAAATACGGCGGGCAAATTACAGTGGAAAGCGAGATCGATCAAGGAACGACGGTCGAACTGGCCATTCCGAAAGCGGAATAGGAGGAGAGTGAGAGACATGGGACATTCCCATGGCGAAGAGACGGCAGGCAAAAAAGCGATTCATTACGTTGTCGAGAAGTTCCGCAAGCGCGGGGTGAAAATCGCGACATGCAAACCGCGGACAATGATGTCACTGTCATGCTTAGATGAGATCGACAAAATGAGAGGATGAATCGAAGAAAAGAAAATGGAAGCGAAACAGCGCATCATTCCGGCCATTAAAACGATGAAGCAATTTGACGCCTTTTTGTCAAGCGGGTACACGGTCGGTGTATTGCTTGAGGTACATATTGCCCAGTTAAAAAGCATCTTTGCCTATGCGTGCCGGCATGGCAAGGAGTTGCTCATTCACGTCGACTTGGTGCAAGGGCTGAGCCATGATGAACATGCGGCGGAATACCTTTGCCAAGAGTTCCGCCCTCATGGCCTCATTTCCACGAAAGCGGGCGTCATTATGAAGGCGCGGCAAAAACGAGTCTTGGCCGTGCAGCGCATCTTTTTGCTTGATTCACACGCGTTGGAGAAAAGCTATCAGATGATTGCGAAAACGAATCCGGACTGCATCGAAGTCATTCCGGGCGCCATGCCGCACATCATCCGCGAAGTGAAAGAACGGACGGGAAAACCGATTTACGCCGGCGGCCTCATCCGCACGGTCGACGATGTCGAGCAGGCGCTTGCAGCTGGGGCGGTGGCGGTGACCACGTCCAACGAAACATTATGGCGCCACTACAATGGATAATGCGTTGAGCTGGCCAAATCGGCCGCAGTCTGCTATAATAAAAGCAACAAGTTAATCATCAGTCAGGAGACAAGGAGAGACCATGCACACATGGTAGGCGAAGGCTTATCGTGTTTGCAATGGTCTCTTTTTGTCTTTTTCAAAAGGAGGAATCATGCATGGCATTCTCAAGCAAACAGCGGAACAACGTTCTCGAAGCGATGAGCGAAAAGCCATACGATCTGTTGGTGATCGGCGGGGGAATCACCGGGTGCGGCATCGCCTTGGATGCCATCTCGCGCGGCATGACGGTCGCGCTTGTCGAGATGCAAGATTTCGCCGCCGGCACGTCAAGCCGGTCGACGAAGCTTGTTCACGGCGGCTTGCGCTACTTAAAGCAGTTCGAGGTGAAGCTTGTCGCGGAAGTCGGGCGCGAACGGGCGATTGTGTATGAAAACGGCTCGCACGTCACCACACCGGAGTGGATGCTGCTGCCCATTTACCGCGGCGGAACGTTCGGCAAATGGAGCACGTCGGTCGGCCTTTGGCTGTATGACCGGCTGGCTGGCGTCAAGCCAAGCGAGCGGCGCACGATGCTTAATGCCCGACAGACGTTGGAAAAAGAGCCGCTCTTAAAGCGCGACGGCCTGATCGGCGGCGGCTATTACGTCGAGTATCGGACCGACGATGCCCGCTTGACGATCGAAGTGATCAAAAAAGCGGTCGAGCTTGGCGCCGACGCCGTCAACTATGTCAAAGCCGAACAGTTTTTGTATGACGAGCGCGGCCGCATCACCGGCGCCCGCTGCCGCGACTTGCTCGGCGGACGAGTATATGACATCCGCGCCAAAAAAGTCGTCAATGCCGCCGGACCGTGGGTTGATGCGCTGCGCGACAAAGACGGATCGAAAACCGGCAAGCGGCTTCGGCTGACAAAAGGCGTCCATATCGTCATCGATCAAAAGCGTTTTCCGCTCAAGCAGGCCGTCTATTTTGACACCCCGGACGGCCGGATGGTGTTTGCCATTCCGCGGGATGGGAAAACGTATGTCGGCACAACCGATACATTTTATGACGATGATCCTGCTCATCCGGCCATGACCGAAGAAGACCGTGATTACTTATTGCAGGCGATTCACTACATGTTCCCGTCCGTCGGCATCACCGCTGATGATGTCGAGTCGAGCTGGGCTGGCGTCCGTCCGCTCATTTATGAAGAAGGGAAAGACCCGTCGGAAATTTCCCGCAAAGACGAGATTTGGACATCGCCATCCGGCCTCATCACGATCGCTGGCGGCAAACTGACCGGCTATCGGAAAATGGCAGAAACGGTCGTTGACCTCGTCGCCAAACAATTGGAAAAAGAAGAGGGAAAAACGTTCCGCCCGTGCCAAACGAAACAGCTGCCAATTTCCGGCGGCGATGTCGGCGGCTCGCATCGGCTGCCGGCCTTCATCGCCGAAAAGGCGAAGGAAGCGGCGCGCTATGGGCTGACAGAAGAACAAGGGGCGCGGCTGGCAAAACAGTACGGCACAAATGTCGACCGGTTGTTTGCGTTAAGCAGCGAGTACGACCGCTCGTCCGGCTTAACGCGCGAAACGTTCGTCCGCCTCGTCTACGCCATCGAGGAAGAAATGGCGGTCAAACCAGTCGACTACTTCATCCGCCGCACCGGGGCGCTGCTGTTTGACATCGACGCCGTCCGGCGGGAAAAAGAAGCGGTTATCGCGTTTATGGCGCGGTATTTAGGGTGGACGGGGGAAGAGCGGGACGTGTATGAGAAAGAACTCGACAAGGAACTGCGACGAGCGGTGTTGGCAGAGGAAGGAGCGAAGTGAACCAATGATCATAAAGGAAATGATGAGCGCCTGAATCCAGGGCGCTTTTTTGATGGATTTTTTCGTAAAAATTAAGTAAAATTTAAACAAAAACAAAGCGGGGGAAGAGAATGTCAGTTGCATACAATCCGCAAACGAAGCAGTTTCATTTGCGGGCGGGCAAGGCGAGCTACGTGATGCAGCTTTTCCGCTCCGGCTATTGGCGCGCGGCGCGTTCCGCGACCGCGAACGCCCGATCTTGATCAATAACTGGGAAGCAACGTATTTTGACTTCAATGAAGAAAAGATCATGAATATCGCCCGAACAGCGGCGGAGCTTGGCATCGAACTGTTTGTGCTTGACGACGGCTGGTTTGGCGAACGCGATGACGACCGCCGTTCCCTCGGTGATTGGGTGGTCAATCGGCGCAAACTCCCCAATGGCCTGAACGGACTGGCGAAACAAGTGAACGAACTCGGGCTGCAGTTCGGCTTATGGATCGAACCGGAAATGGTGTCGCCAAACAGCGAGCTGTATCGGAAACATCCCGACTGGTGTCTCCATGTGCCGAACCGCCCGCGCTCTGAAGGACGGAACCAGCTTGTGCTCGATTATTCCCGCCAAGACGTGTGCGACTATATGATTGAAACGATCTCGAACGTGCTTGCGAGCGCCCCCATCACTTATGTGAAATGGGACATGAACCGCCATATGACGGAAATCGGTTCGGCCGCCCTGCCGCCCGAGCGCCAGCGCGAAACGTCGCACCGCTATATGCTTGGGCTCTATCGCGTGATGGACGAGATCACCGCGCGTTTTCCGCACATTTTGTTTGAAAGCTGCTCCGGAGGCGGAGGGCGGTTTGACCCGGGGATTCTCTATTATATGCCGCAAACATGGACGAGCGACAACACTGACGCTGTCTCGCGCCTGAAAATCCAGTACGGTACAAGCCTCGTTTACCCAGTGAGCGCCATGGGCGCCCACGTCTCGGCCGTGCCGAACCATCAAGTCGGGCGGGTGACGTCCCTCAAGACGCGCGGCCATGTGGCGATGTCAGGCAACTTCGGCTATGAGCTCGATATCACGAAATTGACGGAAACAGAAAAACAAATCATTAAGGAACAAGTCGCGTTTTACAAAGATGTGCGCCGCCTCGTCCAGTTCGGCACGTTTTATCGGCTACTCAGCCCGTTTGAAGGCAACGAGGCGGCATGGATGTTCGTCTCGGAAGATCAGTCGGAAGCGCTCGTCGCCTACTTCCGCGTTCTGGCCGAAGCGAACGCCCCGCTGTCGCACTTGCGCTTAAAAGGGCTTGACCCGAATCAAGACTATGAAATCGAAGGCCTTGGCGTCTACGGCGGCGACGAGCTGATGTATGCCGGAGTGGCGGTGCCGCACCGCTTGGGCGATTTTATCAGCATGATGTGGCGATTGAAAGCTGTTCAACGATAAGAAGGGATGCTGTCGCTCGAGCCTATGCACCTGTCATAAACGAATTGAACCCGGTGTCTTAGATGCCGGGTTCAAACTGTTTGAGCTTCTCGATGATGCGACGCTTCCGATAGAGCATCTTCCCGGTTTCGGCGATGTCTTCCATAAACGATTTGTTAAACAGCGAACCGAAAATGACACCGATGATCGGAACGGCTTGAAACAGCTTTTTCCACCCGTATTGGTCACGGAACGTCATCATCACTTCCCGCCAGCCTTGCAGTTCGGAAAAGACGCGCCCGCGTTCATTGGAGAACGACGAAAGTTCGTCCAAAATCGCTTTTTTCCCGACGATGTCCGCCGTGGCAAACTGCAGGCATTTGACGACAAACACGCGCTCCTCTTTTTCCTTCGGGTCATATCCGTACACGATGGCGATCTCTTGCAGCGTTTTCAGCGCTAAGCCGAGAAGCGCTGGGATGTCCACCGCCAGCGTCAGCGCCCCGCCCATTCCAGTCGCCGCCCCTTGCAGCTGGGCGAACGTGACGCGCTCATCGATCAACTCGTCGCAAACGCGATCCATCGTCGCAAGCGGCAAGTGCGGCACTTCGGCCAACGACGATACGCCAAGCTTGTCCAATACCTTTCCTTCATTCACTAAGTATTGCCCGCCGCTTTGAATATAGCTGCCCAATTCATCAAGCAGCTGCCCGAGTTTTCGATGGACGGCTTTTGGCGTCAGCTTATCGAGCACTTGAAACGGCAAGCGGCCGAGCTTTTCCCAAAACCAAAGGTCTTTTTGGGAGTGTTCCCAGTGGGTGATGGTTTGGAGTTCTTGTTTCAACATCTGTCGCGTTTCCATCTCCGCTCCGCCTCCTTCCTATATTTATTAAGGTGAATAAATGCTCAAACGATTATACGTATTAAAAAAGATTTTGTTTCGCTGTTGATTTTTAGTAAATTATTAACTATAATATTTACTATAAAGGCTTGAAGGAGGCCCTCTCATGATCCCCATCTTAAAACAGCAATTTATCGAACTTTTCGGCGGCTTGGGCGAAGGCATCCGCGCTTTCTTCGCCCCCGGCCGCGTCAATTTGATCGGTGAGCATACGGATTACAACGGCGGGCATGTGCTGCCGTGCGCGCTTGCGATCGGCACGTATGCGCTTGTCCGGCAAACGGATGAGCCGTTTGTCCGCTTTTATTCGCAAAACTTCCCGGAAACGGGAGTGATCACGGTCTCTTACGATGACTTGTCATACCAGAGCGAGCACGGTTGGGCGAACTACCCGAAAGGGATCTTGGCCGCGTTTCAAGCGTTACGTCCGCTTGAGACCGGATTGGACATTTTGTATTACGGCACGATCCCGAACGGCGCAGGACTGTCGTCATCCGCGTCGATTGAGCTTGTGACCGCGGTGATGCTCAACGAACTGTTCAGGCGCGGGCTTGATCAGCTAGAGCTTGTGAAAATGAGCCAAACCGTAGAAAATAAATACATCGGCGTCAATTGCGGCATTATGGATCAGTTTGCCGTCGGCATGGGGAAACAAGATTGCGCCATTCTGTTAAACTGCCATACGCTCGAGTACCGCTATTTGCCGCTCGTGCTCAACGATTGTGCGATCGTCATCGCGAACACAAACAAAAAGCGCGGCCTGGCGGACTCGGCGTACAACGAGCGGCGGGCGACGTGCGAGGCGGCGCTCGCGAAGCTGCAAAGCGTGCGGAACATCGCCTCGCTCGGCGAGCTGACAAGCGCAGAGCTGGCCCGTTATGAACATCTTCTTTCCCCGCTTGAGCAAAAACGGGCCCGCCATGCGGTGACGGAAAACGAGCGGACGCTTGAAGCCGCCCAGGCGCTTGAGCAGGGAGACCTCGTCCGCTTTGGCGAGTTGATGAAACAGTCGCATTTGTCGCTGCGCCATGACTATGAAGTAACCGGAGCCGAACTTGATACGCTCGTGGAGGCCGCATGGTCGCACGAAGGAACGGTCGGGGCGCGCATGACCGGAGCCGGATTCGGCGGCTGCACGGTGAACATTGTGAAAAAGGCATGCGTTCAAGATTTCATTGAACGGGTCGGAAACGCGTATGCCGAAAAAATCGGTTATGAAGCAAGCTTTTATGTCGTTGACGTTGGTGACGGGGCGAGAGAACTCACGGAACTGGAGGAGATGAGCCGATGATTTTGGTTTGCGGAGGGGCAGGGTATATCGGCAGCCATGCGGTGTACCGTCTGCTTGAAAAAGGGGAGCGCGTGGTCGTGGTGGATAACTTGCAGACGGGGCACCGGGAGGCGGTTCACCCTGATGCGGTGTTTTGCCAAGGCGATATTCGCGACCGCGATTTTTTGCGCAAGGTGTTTCGCCAGCATGACATTGAGGCGGTCATTCATTTTGCGGCGAACTCATTGGTCGGTGAAAGCATGGAAGAGCCGCTGAAGTATTACGACAACAACGTGTACGGGACACAAGTGCTGCTTGAAGTGATGAAGGAATTTGGTGTCAAGCAAATCGTCTTTTCTTCAACCGCCGCCGTGTATGGGGAGCCGAAACAAATCCCGATCATCGAAACCGATCCGACCGAACCGACGAACGCGTACGGAGAAACAAAGCTGGCGATGGAAAAAATGATGAAATGGGCGGACCGCGCCTACGGCATCCGCTCGATTTCGCTCCGCTACTTTAATGTCGCCGGGGCGTACGGCACGACAATCGGTGAGGACCACAACCCGGAGACGCATCTGATTCCATTGATTTTAAAAGTGCCGCTTGGCCAGCGCGAGGAAATTTCCGTTTTCGGCGATGACTACGACACGCCCGACGGCACGTGCATCCGCGACTACATCCATGTGCTTGATCTCGTCGATGCCCACGTGTTGGCGCTTGAAAAACTGCGGAATGGAGCGTCCAGTGACGTGTACAATCTCGGCAACGGCAATGGCTTCAGCGTCAAAGAAGTGATCGAAGCGGCGCGGCAAGTGACCGGACACCCGATCCCTGCCCGCGTCGTGGCGCGGCGGCCGGGCGACCCGGCGCGGCTTGTCGCTTCATCGGAAAAAGCAAAGCGCGAGCTCGGCTGGGAGCCGAAATACTTGTCCATTACGGATATCGTCGCCTCGGCGTGGGAGTGGCACAAAGCGCGGCCAAACGGATATCGGGGTGTGTAAACATGGAAACGATTTTTGCGGCGATTGAACAACTGATCCGTTATGCCGAGCAACGCGGCCTTTTAGCGCCGGAAGATGTGGTGTACGCGCGCAACCGCCTGCTGGCAACGCTCCGACTCACGGAATGGCAGCCGGCCGAGGTCAAGGACGTTCCCTTGGCCTCGCCGGCCCCGGTATTGGACGCTATGATTGATTGGGCGTATGAACAAGGATTGTTGGAAACGAATACCACAACCGAGCGCGATATATGGGATGCGAGACTGATGGACTGCGTCATGCCGCGGCCGTCGGAAGTGATCCGCGCCTTTTACGAGCGATACCGCCGCAGCCCGCAGGAGGCGACGGACTGGTTTTATTCGTTGAGCCAAGCGTCCAATTACATTCAAACGGCGCGCATCGCCAACAATCAGCACTGGAAAGTGTCAACCATCTATGGAGAATTGGATATCACCATTAACTTGGCGAAGCCGGAAAAAGACCCGAAGGAAATCGCCAAATTAAAAGAGATGCCGTCATCCTCGTATCCAAAATGTGTATTATGCAAAGAAAACGAAGGGTATGAAGGAACGTGGCGTCATCCCGCCCGTTCCAATCACCGTGTCATCCCGATCACGTTATTGGATGAACAGTGGTATTTCCAATATTCTCCCTACGTGTACTATCATGAACATTGCATCGTCTTCCACGCCGAACATGTGCCGATGAAAATGGAGCGGAAGACGCTTGAGCGCTTGCTCGATTTCGTCGAAAAGTTCCCGCACTATTTCATTGGCTCGAACGCCGACTTGCCGATTGTCGGCGGCTCGATTTTAGTGCATGACCATTTCCAAGGCGGGCGTTATCCGTTTGCGATGGAAAAGGCGGAGATCGAAGAGTGTATCCCGCTTCCATCGTTTCCGTCGGTCACAGCCGGCATCGTGCGCTGGCCGATGTCCGTCATCCGTTTGACTGGACCAAAAGAGGACGTGTTGGATGCGGCTGCCTTTTTGTATGAAACATGGCGGACGTACAGCGACCCAAGCGTCGAGATTATGGCCTACAGCGGCGATGTTCCGCATAACACGATCACCCCGATCGCCCGGCGGCGCGGCGATTTGTTTGAGTTGGACATCGTTTTGCGCAACAATCGGACGTCAGCGGAACATCCGTACGGCATTTTCCATCCGCATGAAGAATTGCATCATATTAAAAAAGAAAATATCGGCTTGATCGAAGTGATGGGGCTGGCGGTGCTGCCGGCACGGCTTGCCGTGGAACTGGAGACGCTGGCCGATTATCTCGTGCATCGGACAAAAAAAGAAGACTGGGACGAGGCGATGCTGAAACATTGGGATTGGTGCGAAGCCATTCGCTCGGCCTATCCGGACATCACGAAGGACAACGTCCATGACATTTTGCGGCACGAAGTCGGACAACGGTTTGTGACCGTGTTGGAACATGCCGGGGTGTTTAAGCGGGACAAGCGAGGGAAGGACGCGTTTCGCCGCTTTCTGCAGCACGCTGTGGAGCGCATGTCGTCTCTTGTTTAAATGCGGCGAAAAAACGCGTTTCATATGAAACATAAGGAAGGGATTGCAAACAGACGATGGCTACGTTAAAAGAAATCGCGGAAAAAGTCGGCGTTTCGGTCGCGACGGTGTCGCGCGTGCTTAATTACGATGCGACGCTGTCCGTTTCCGATGAAACGAGAAGGCGCATTTTTGAAGTCGCCCAAGAGCTGAACTACAAAACATTGCGGGAACGAAGCCAGCAAGCGCGCGAATCGTTTCGCTTCGGGCTCATTCACTGGTATTCGGAGCGCCAGGAAATCGATGACCCCTATTATATGGCGATTCGCCTCGGAGTGGAAAAAGAGTGTTTTGACCGCGGCATCGAACTCGTCAAATTGTTTAAACAGCACGGCGCCTATCCGATCGAACGGATGGAGGCGCTCGATGGCATCATCGCCGTCGGAAAATTCGGGCCGAAGGAAGTCGAGGTTTTTGCCGCCGGGGCCAAACAAATTGTGTTTGTCGACTGTTCGCCTGATGAGCATCGGTTTGATTCAGTCGTCATCGATTTGCGTCAAGCGACGGTGACAGTGCTTGATTATTTGCTTCGGTTGGGGCATACGAAAATTGGCTATATCGGCGGCCGTGAATATGTCGACGGGGAAACGCCGATCCGCGATGAGCGCGAAGCGGCGTTTTACGAATATTTGTATGTCAAAGGGCTGTATGATTCCCGCTATGTATGGATCGGTGCCTTCACTGCTGAAGATGGCTATCGGCTGATGAAAGAGGCTGTTTCAGGCGGCGACTTGCCGACGGCGTTTTTCATTGCCAGTGATTCGATGGCGATTGGCGCCCTGCGTGCGCTGCATGAAGCCGGGATCGCTGTTCCGGAAGAGGCGGCGATTGTCGGATTCAATGATATTCCGACGGCAGCATTTCTTCACCCGCCGCTTTCGACGGTGAAAGTATACACAGAATTTATGGGTGAAACAGCGGTTGAGCTGCTCATCGAACGGTTGACGACGAAACGAGCGATTTGCAAAAAGGTCGTCGTGCCGACAGAGCTCGTCATCCGCTCAAGCAGCGAGGGCAACGAAAAGGGGAGCGGTCGATAAGCCGCTCCCTTCTGCATTAATGGAACTCGATATCAACGCGTTTTTTCGTTCCTGTCGTTGTTTTCGGGATATGAATGTCAAGCACGCCGTTTTTGTACGTCGCGCGAATGTTTTCCGTCGCCGCATCCGCCGGCAGGGTGATCGAACGCTGGAAGCGACCAAAGAAGCGTTCGCGCCGGTGCATTTGTTCTTCTCTTACATCGTGTTGGCGTTGAATCGTGCCGCTGATGGTCAACATGTTGTTCTGCACGTCAATGTGCACATCCTCTTTCCGCTCCAGCCCCGGTAAATCGCACGAAACGACGTATTCGTTGGCCGTTTCATGCATGTCGATGCGCGGCATCCAGTGCTGCTCATCCATATGAGTGAACAGCGATGGAAAATCACTAGCAAAAAAGCGGTTCATATCCCGGCGAATCGATTCCAAGTGCCGGAACGGGTCATACGGAATTAACGCCATAACTGCCATCCTCCTTAACAAGAAATGTTTTTTCGCTCAGTAGTGTGAACCGGATTCGTCTGTTTTATGTATGATTGGCTTGCAATTGTTCCATCACCGTCAAATACGCTTGAATGAGTGCTACTTTCATGCCATCCGGCAAGTCAGAAGCGGCCACCCGCTTAACGGCGTAATAAAACTTCACTTCGGACGATTGCCGCACGCGCGGATGCGTCCATTCATCGCGCAACTCTTGCCTTATCGTTTCATACAAAAGAGTTTGGCTTTCTTGTTCATCAAGCGGTCCGGCCGCCAGCGATCGGTTCGGCCAAAGGCGGCGGTAGCCGTCAAGCAGTGCAGAAAATGGATAGGTCACGGCTGTTTCCCTCCTTAAAAAATATACATAGCGATCCTCGAGGTCTGCTCCTTGCAACATATTCTTTTTAAGAAATTATATCATACAGCAGTCGAAGCGATTCGGGAGGCCAAGTCGAATGTAGATAGTGGGGGCTGGTTTCGTTTGCTGTCGTTGTAAGGCAGCCCAACCGTGGGACGCACGGGGATGGCTTGGTTGACAGCCTGCCGTGGGGCGGGTGTTCCCCAAAATCTCCCACCTCTAAGCGTTAGCGTAGGTGGGAGAGCGTTCAACCTAAAAAAGTAGTTGACATAAGGTGAGATAGTGTATAAAATAAAAATCGCCGCTTCGACGGAATGTCGGAGTGCAACGATCGAACAATCATGAAATAAAAAAACTATTGACAAATAGTTAACACTGCATATAATGAATAATTGCCGCGACGAAATGAACGCGGTAATAAGTTAGAAGAGAATCAGTAGTTGACATTTTTGAAAGATTGTTTATAATAGTAACTGTCGTTCCTTGAAAACTGAACGAAACGAAGCGCGACGAAAAGCGGAGGTCCGCATGGGCCGAAGCAAAAGCCAATCAACTTTCTTTGGAGAGTTTGATCCTGGCTCAGGACGAACGCTGGCGGCGTGCCTAATACATGCAAGTCGAGCGGACCGGATTGGGGCTTGCCTTGATTCGGTCAGCGGCGGACGGGTGAGTAACACGTGGGCAACCTGCCCGCAAGACCGGGATAACTCCGGGAAACCGGAGCTAATACCGGATAACACCGAAGACCGCATGGTCTTCGGTTGAAAGGCGGCCTTTGGGCTGTCACTTGCGGATGGGCCCGCGGCGCATTAGCTAGTTGGTGAGGTAACGGCTCACCAAGGCGACGATGCGTAGCCGGCCTGAGAGGGTGACCGGCCACACTGGGACTGAGACACGGCCCAGACTCCGTCTCTTATACACAT
>NZ_LLKS01000036.1:0-42292 GCF_001414205.1 Geobacillus sp. Sah69
GTCAAAGGGTGCTTGCATTACCTGTTCTTTATGTTGTATGCCGTCAAAAAGATCGTGCTGTCGTATCGCGTCTCGCCCAAGCGGGACACGCTCTCGGCCATCCAGGCCATCGATGATGTCCTGCGAAAGCTGCCGTCCCTCCCAGACGACTTGTCGTTTGTCGTGGATGGCAACCCGATTTACCGGCTGGCGCAACACTTCTTCGCCCAGCACGGGATTTCGTTTGACGTCCGCCAGGTGATCGGCCTAACCAACGAAGATCCGGTCTCGGAAGAGTTTCGCCCTCTCAAACAGATCATCGAGCGATTCAACCGGACCTTTAAAGGCAACTACCGCCCGACCCATGGGTTTGGTGCGGAAGAAGGCTCGGTGTCCTTTGTGACGCTGTTTGTGGCGTATTTCAACTTCCTGCGCCCGCATAGCGCACTCGAAGGCCGGGTCCCGGTCGTCATCCCGGAACTGGCGGATCTTCCGCATATGCCGGCCCGGTGGACGAAGCTCATCGCCATGGCACAAGCGTTTCTCCAACAAGAGGCGGCCTGACTTTTTTGTCCGCCGGAGCCCGTTGAACAGAACTCCTGCCGGATTCGGCGAAGCGAACCCTTGACCAACCGAACACCGCCAAAGGTAAAATTCGGTCATGGCAAGGGCGGCTTTCCTATTGCCTTCTTTTTGTCCCCGTCGCCCTTGACGACTCTTTCCCACCTTTGGCGGGTGTTGGTCAAGGGCGAATCCGGCCCTCCGCATGCCCCACGATGCTCAATGGTATGATCTGTGTGGAGTTTTCATAGAACTTTTGACGCTACCGAACAAACAGTGGTGAAGAATTTGTGACAATCATCACAAATTATCCACTCCATATTATTTCATAAAATCGGGGACGCTATCCGGCATGATTTCGAATAATTTGTGTCATTTTTCACATATTCATCGTGACAAACAAAAAAAGCAGGAGATCCCTGCCCTCATGTTATAAATATTTCCGATGCACCGTTTTCCCGTCATACGTAAACAACATCGGCTTTTCCTCGACGACCGTCTCCATATGGACCGGACGGCCCCACAACTGATAAATGTATGGGAGCACTTTTTCTAAATACTTCAGATCGAGTTCGATTCCTTCATACCAATGCTTCAAATACAACTCTCCGTTGCGCATATAATCGCCGTCATTGACCGTGATATACGGGAATCCACCGTTTACCCGCATGCTGACGAGTTGGTCGCGGATATGATCCCAGTTTTTGTCGACGATTTTATATTCTTTCCCCTGTTTTTGGAACAAATACATATCTTCGCGCATAACGAGCTCTTTCGTTAAATAGTTGCGCAAAAACGAAATGTCGGATTCGAGTTCGCGCACTTCAAAAATTTTCGCCCTCCCCGACCCCGGCTTGACGCCGTATTTTTTCATCTCCTCAGTCGGGTTGTTCCACCGCTCTTCAATGTCTTCAAAAATTTTCAGTCCTAAATAATACGGATTGATGCCAGTGCGCGACGGTTGCACGACGTTGGCGTTCAGTTTCGCAAATTCAATCGCCTCATCGCTCGTCAAATCCATCTCGCGCAAAATGCGCTGATGCCAATACGTCGCCCATCCTTCGTTCATGATTTTCGTCTCCAGCTGCGGCCAAAAATAAAGCATTTCCTCGCGCATCATCGTTAAAATGTCGCGTTGCCAATCCTCCAGTTCGCGGCTGTATTCTTCAATGAACAATAGCACATCTTTTTCCGGTTGCGGCGGAAACTTGCGCCGTTTTTTTCGCGGCGGCGTTTTCAGTTTGTCTCGCTCGTCAAGCGACCATAAATCGTCGTACGGCGTCGATGTTTTCGGAGGCTCCTCCTCTTCGTACACTTCCGTATCTTCCCACGTCCATGACAGCTTCGGCCGCAGGAGCGAGGGATCGATATGCTCCTGAATGGCCAAGATGGCATCCAAAAATTTTTCCACTTCCAATTTTCCGTATTGATGTTCATAATGCTTGATCCGCTCCGCTGTCGCCGCCATGCTTTCCACCATATCGCGCTTCGTGTTGCTGAAGCGGACGTTGTTTTTGAAAAAGTCGCTGTGGGCCAACACATGGGCGACGATCAGCTTATTTTGGATGAGCGTATTCGTATCGAGCAAAAACGCGTAGCAAGGGTCCGAATTGATGATGAGCTCGTAAATTTTGCTTAACCCTAAATCATAATGAAGCTTCATTTTGTAAAACTGTTTCCCAAAGCTCCAGTGGGAAAATCGCGTCGGCATCCCATAGGCACCAAACGTATAAAGAATGTCCGCCGGGCAAATTTCATAACGCATTGGATAAAAATCAAGGCCAAATCCTTCCGCAATTTCCGTAATTTCCGCAATCGCCCGTTCCAACTCTTTCAGCTCGTCCTGCCGCATCCATCTCCCCCCATTTTTCCTCTTATCACAATGTATGAGGGAAACGGTGTTTTGATACGTTCCATCGTTTGGCATGAACGCGCAGCGCCCCATTTTCATTTGTGGACCGTTGGCTTATAATGGTCATATACAAGAAATCGCGGCAAAGCGTGGTGGTCATTTGCAGCACTATTTGCATTATCTTATCGAACACTTCGGCTACATCGGCATTATGGTTGCGCTGATGCTCGGCATTGTTGGGCTGCCGATCCCCGACGAGCTGCTGTTGACATATGCCGGTTACCGCGTTTCAACGGGGGCGTTTTCGTATTCGCTCGCTTTTCTTTCCTGCTGGCTTGGAGCCATCATTGGCATCTCGCTCAGCTATATGCTAGGGATTACGCTCGGACTGCCGTTTTTGCATAAATTCGGTCCCAAGCTCCATCTTACAGAAAAACGGCTCGAGCAAACAAAAGCGCTTTTTTCGAAGCTCGGCCCAGCGGTATTGTTCATTTGCTATTTCATCCCCGGCGTTCGGCATCTCGCCGCCTTTTGGGCCGGCATGAACGCCTACCGTTGGAGAAAGTTTGCTTTGTTCGCCTACAGCGGGGCGATGGTGTGGGTCGCTGTCTTTTTGACGATCGGCGCCTATTTTGAAAGCCGCTGGATGGCCGTCAAGCAGTACATCCATGCCTACCGTCCATTCTTATTTCCAGTCTTTTTGGTCGCTCTTGGTTTCGCCATCTTCTATTGGTACATCCAGCAAAAGCGAAAAACACCGGGGTAATCTCCGGTGTTTTTCATTCTCTATGCGCGCTATACGTTCTCGCGCGGGCCGCGATGGTACGTTTCCGTCAGCAGACCCATAAACAGGCCGAATACGAACATAAACATCGAGGCCCCGATAATGCCGAGACTGATGATCGTCAAGAAATAGTCTTTGTTGTAAGCGCTTGCGATAAAAATAAGCAATAACAGTACAACTCCGACAATCAATCCCACTGACGCCATCCATTTGCACATGTTGATCATTTCTTGCCATTCGTGCCGTTTGTTCATTCTCATCATCCCATTATTTTGAGGATACTATCCTTGTCACAAAATCGCAACATTTATTTTTCCTTTTTCGTTTTCATTTCGGTTACAATTTATATTTTGCCTTCTGTCGCAACATTTACAGGGCAACAAAACGCCCCGCCGTCATACACTAACAATGACTCCTTCTTGATAAAGGAGGCATGCCGTTTGAACACCGTCGACTATGATAAGGCGCTCTATTACACGCATCGCTCCGAATGGGACAATTTGCTCATTTTAATGGTGCGTACGCCTGATGATATTTTGTCGAAAAAAATCGAAAAGTTTCTCCACGCTTATAATTTTGAACATGATTACTCCGTCATCCAGGAGCGGTTGCACGCCTTGCTTCGCTATATTGACCATGCGCTTGAAGTGAGCGAACAAAAAATGGGAGTCGAGCAGTACGCGCAGTTTTACTCGTAAGACGAACGGGGAATTGGCTGATGCCAATTCCCCGCAGATTGTGCTGATCATTGCGCATAAGAAGGAGAAACGGTGCTGAGCACATCCTTTACGCGCCGCATGACAGCTTCTGTTAAGCGGACTAGTTTTTCTTCGCTGTCCTCCAGCGACGTCCCTTTGACGCCAAAGTACGCCTTCATTTTCGGCTCCGTCCCTGATGGACGCAGACAAAACCACGAGCCATCCTCCAAGATATACTTGAGCACATTGGATGTCGGCAAATCAATGGCCGTTTTTTCGCCGGTCGACGTGTTCGTCCGCTCTTTCGTTTTGTAATCCTCAATCACCGTCACCTTTTTCCCCGCGGCCTCCACCGGCGGCTGTTGGCGGAACGACGCTAAAATCGCGGCAATTGCCTCTGCTCCTTCTTTGCCTTTCAGCGTGAGCGATCGTTGCTCCTCGCGATAATAGCCGTACTGGTCAAACAATTGCAAGAGCGCCTCATACAACGATAGCCCTTGCTTTTTATAAAACGCGCACACTTCCGCCGCGAGGACAGCCGCCTGCACGGCATCTTTGTCGCGGACAAAACCGCCGATCAGATACCCATAGCTTTCCTCATATCCGAACTGGAACGCATATTGCCCTGTTTGTTCGTATTCCTTCATTTTTTCGCCGATGAATTTGAAACCGGTCAACGTATCGACCGTCTCAAGACCAAACGATTGGGCGATCGCCCGACCAAATTCAGACGTCACGATCGTTTTTAAGACAACACCATTTTCCGGCAGAGTGCCTTGAGCTTTTCGTTGCGACAGCAAATAGTGGAGCAACAAGCCGCCGGTTTGATTGCCGGTCAGCACGACATAGTTTCCCTTGTCATTTTTAACCGCCACGCCCAGTCGGTCGGCATCCGGGTCGGTGGCGATCAACAGATCGGCGTTCACTTGCTTGCCCAACTCCATCGCCATGGCGAAGGCCGCGTGTTCTTCCGGATTGGGCGAGGCGACCGTCGAGAAATTCGGATCCGGCAACTCCTGCTCTTTGACGACAAAGACGTTTTGGTAGCCGAGCTCAGCGAGCGCGCGGCGCACCGGTTTGTTTGACGTGCCGTGAAGCGGCGTAAACACGATATTGATCGCTGTTTCCCGAGCGAGCTCTGGATGGATGGAAATCGTTTTGACCGCATGGATATAAGCATCATCGACTTCGCTTCCGATGATGCGAATAAGGCCTTTTTCTCTTAACGTTTTCTCATCTTCCACATGAATGGCGAGCTCATTTTCGACTTCATTGACATAGCGGATCACTTGGTCGGCGACAGCAGGCGGCAGCTGGCCCCCGTCCTCTCCATATACTTTATAGCCGTTATATTCGGGCGGATTATGGCTAGCGGTGATGACAATGCCGGCAAACGCCCGCAAATAGCGAACAGCAAACGACAGTTCCGGCGTTGGACGCAATTCATCAAACACGTATGTTTGAATGCCGTTCGTAGCCAACGTTTTCGCCGCCTCCATCGCAAATTCCGGCGACTTATGCCGGGAGTCATAGGCAATGACGACCCCGCGTTGCTTCGCCTCATCGCCAAACGATTGTATGTATCGCGCCAATCCTTCCGACGCTTTTCGCACCGTATACATGTTCATTCGGTTCGTCCCCGGGCCGATCTCGCCGCGCATGCCGCCGGTGCCGAATTCGAGATTTTTGTAAAAGCAATCCTCCAGCCATTGTTCATCATGGCGGCGTTGTTCCAACAACCGCTTCAATTCCGGATCAAGCTGCGGCTCACGCAGCCATTGTTCGTATTTTTGTCTCCAGTCCATCGCTGTTCCCCCTTGATTTTCATTTTCCCTGTTTATGTATTCGCTCCCATCATACAATATACCTGCCAAAAGAAAAAGGATGCCCTGGAAAAAATGTGGGCATCCTTTTTCTTCCATTACCCTTGCGGCTGCGAAGGTTCGGAAATGTTCGTCAGCGCCTGTTCGGCCGCTTCGTTTGATGCGCTGTTCGTCGCAATATCGCCTAAAGCGACAATGCCTTGAAGCTGGTTGTTTTCGACGATCGGCAAACGGCGAACTTGATGTTGGGCCATGACATTCGCGGCTTCCTGTACGCTCATATTCGGCGTACCGGTGACGACTTGGTTCGTCATGACCTCCGCTACTTTGACGGTCGACGGGTCTTTTCCTTGGGACGAAACACGCAACGTAATATCGCGGTCCGTAATCATCCCTTTGACTTGCCCGTTTTCCACAACCGGAAGCGCCCCAATATTTTTTTGGCTCATGATTTGCGCTGCTTCTTGCACCGTTTGGTTCGGCGAAATCGTTGCGACGTTTTTCGTCATAATGTCCTGCACTTTGTTTCCGCTGTTGTTCGTCAATGTGATCCTCCCCTTTCACCGATTAGTATGGCTCGTTTGTCGAGCAATATAGATAGAAAATGTTGTTTTCTTTCCTGCCCTTTTCCGGTTATGAATGGACGTGCCGTTTTCCATCCCTTATAATGGAGCTGAACAGTGTAAGATCGGGCAACGGTGTCTGCAACGGAAGAAGGGGAAAAGGATGGAACAAGAAAAACGCGCGGAACACTTGCTTTTGGCCGCATGGGCGACTGCGCTCATCGCCACCCTCGGAAGCCTTTATTTTTCGGAGGTGCTTGGGTACATTCCGTGCGACCTGTGCTGGTTTCAACGCATTTTTATGTATCCGCAAGTCATCATTTTAGGAATCGCCATCGTGCGCAAAGACGCTGCGGCAGCTCGCTATAGCTTCACACTTTCATTGATTGGCGGGGGTATTTCTCTGTATCATTACGGGTTGCAAAAAATTCCACTGCTTCAAGAATACGCCATCAAATGCGGCCGCATTCCGTGCACAGGGCAATATATAAACTGGCTTGGATTTATCACCATTCCATTTTTGGCGTTCACTGCCTTTATGATCATTATTTTGTTAAGTTGGACCGTCATGCGCCAGCAAAGAAAGGAGAGCGAACGTTGAAAAAACTGCTCGCATTTGGCGGCATCATTGTCGTCCTGTTCGCTGCGATCTCGTTTATTACGATGTACGAACAAAAAGAAGCTGCAAGTAACAATCATTACCATAAAAGTGAGCTAAACCCAGCCACCATCGCCCAACTTGACGATCCGAACTACCGCAACATTATTTTGCCCGCGGAGTTGAAACAGCAACTGGCTGACGGCAAGACGCTGACCGTTTACTTTTACAGCCCGACATGCCCTCACTGCCAGCGGACAACGCCGATCGTCGTTCCTTTGGCGAAACAGCTGGGCATCGACTTAAAATTGTTCAACTTGCTCGAATTTGAAGACGGTTGGGACATATACCATATTGAAGCAACCCCGACCATTGTCCATTATGAAAACGGCAAAGAGGCAAAACGCATCGAAGGATACCATGATGAAAAAACGTTTCGCCGATGGTTTGCCTCACTGCCAATGCCAAAAAAATAAGGAGCTGCGCCTTTTACAAGACGCAGCCCCTTGCCCTACATCACCCACTGGTTCACAGCGGGAACATACATGCTGCACGGCATCGACCGCTTATGGATAAACTGCTTGGCCCGAAATGGAAAGGTGATGCCATGACGAGCCAAAATGTTTTGGTTGCGGGCAAACAGCCATTCATATTGGTCGCACTCTCCATGTTCCCCCATATATTCGATGACGGTAATGAGCGACTGCAGCGCCGAAATGATTTGGAAAGCCTCCTTCATTGTTCCATTATATGCCACATGTTCGTGGTCCAGCGAAAGAATGCCCCATTCCTCAAATTGACGGATTTGTTCATCATCGAAGTAATACGGGAACACATCGGTATAAAAGTAGTTGAGCAAATACTGCATGTAATGCTCTTGTTCCGGAGTCGCTGCATACATCATTTTCAACGTCCATACCACCTTTTCTCGCCGCAATGCTTGCGTTCTCCATCACTAAGACGATACTATGAGTGTACCATATCTCGCGCAAGGATAGGGGTAGAAAGTGTTTCCACAGCTAACAAACAATTGGGAGTGTGACAACCTTTGTGGACAAGAAAAGGCGATTGGCTGGAATGCATCATCCCTAGCTGGTGGAGCGGTTTGACGATTGAACAGCTCCTGAAAGACGTATGGGCCGCCTCGAAAAAGCTCGCCCACCGTTGGCGGATGGAACACGGCGTCAAACTGAACGGCCAGGCTGTTCCCTGGAAGACGGTGCTCAACGAACGCGACCGGCTTCAGCTTTACGCATATGAGCCGGAGCCGTCGTTCATCGTTCCAGAATATCGGGAGCTTTCGATTTTATGGGAGGACGACCATCTGCTCGTCTTGAACAAAGAAGCCGGCATCGACATTCATCCGTCCGAACCGGGGCAAACCGGCACGCTCGCCAATGCGGTCGCGTTTTATTTGCAGTCGCAGGCAATTTTAACAAAAGTGCGCCACATTCACCGCCTTGACCGCGACACGTCGGGAGCGATTTTATTTGCCAAACACCCGCTTGCCGGTGCGACGCTCGATCGGATGCTCGCCCACCGTGCCATCAAGCGGACGTACGTCGCCCTTGTTCACGGTCGTTTGTCCCCGGAATCAGGAACCATTTCCGCGCCAATCGGCCGCGACCGCCACCATCCAACGCGCCGGCGCGTCTCGAAGACGGGGGCAAAAGCGGTGACACACTATCGCGTCATCAAAACATTCCCGTCAACATCGCTTGTCGAGCTTTCTCTCGAGACTGGACGGACGCACCAAATCCGCGTCCATTTGGCCCATCTCGGCCATCCGCTCGTCGGCGATGTGCTTTATGGCGGCAAACCAGTGTTTCATCGCCATGCGCTTCATGCCGCTAAGCTAACGTTCCGCCATCCGTTTACAAACGAAGAGGTCATTTGTCTCGCGCCAACAAGCGATTTTCCCACCGACCTTTCGCGCATTTACAATTGATCTACTCCGCCGTCCTTCAATGGAGGAGGGGATTTCTCGGCCGAAACGAGAAAAGGCAGACGCCCCCGTCTGCCTTACAAACGCAACTCCTCCTCTTCGGCGCCTGCCGCCTCCTCCTCTTTGCTCGGCTCTTTTTTTGCCACTTCCAGCGATTTCACATGATGGCCATCCATTTCCTTCACCGTAAACAAGTAGCCATCGATTTCTACACTCTCGCCTGGTTTGATATCATAATGCTTCGTTAAAATCCAGCCGCCGATCGTATCGACGTCATCATCGTCAATGTCCAGCCCAAGCAAGTCATTCACTTCGCTGATCAACACTTTGCCATCCAAGATCAATCGATCGTCCATTTTTTGAATCAGCGGCGTTTCATCAATATCAAACTCATCTTGGATTTCGCCAACGATTTCTTCCAAAATGTCCTCGACTGTAACCAGTCCAGACGTGCCGCCGTATTCATCGACCAAAATCGCCATATGGATGCGTTCTTTTTGCATTTTGACCAACAAATCGTGAATGGCGATCGATTCAATCACTTGAATGATCGGGCGGATATAGTCTTTCATCTGCTTTTCGTTGGACGGATTGGCAATAAAGTCCGTAAACACCTCTTTCACGTTGATGAGTCCAAGCACATGGTCTTTATCGCCGTCAATGACCGGATAGCGCGTATACTTTTCTTCGCGAATGATGTCCAAGTTTTCCTTGACGCTTTTGTTAATATCGAGCGCCACAATTTCTTTGCGCGGCACCATAATTTCTTTCGCTATGCGGTCGTCAAAACGAAAAATGTTATTGACATAGCGGTACTCTGACTGATTGATCTCCCCGCTTTTGTAGCTTTCTGATAAAATGAGGCGCAACTCCTCCTCAGAGTGGGCGATTTCATGCTCCGCCACCGGCCTGAGGCCAAACAGGCGCGTCACGAGCCGCGCAGAGTTGTTGAGCGTCCAAATGAACGGATACATGATTTTGTAAAACCAGATGAGCGGCTGAGCCGTAAACAGCGTAATCGCTTCCGCCTTATGAATGGCAAACGTCTTCGGCGCTAATTCACCGACGACGACATGCAAAAAGGTGATGAGCGAAAACGAAATGATAAACGCTAAAAAGTGGGAGACGGATTCCGATAAATGGAGGCGTTCAAACAGCGGCAGCAACATCCGCGCCACCGTCGGCTCCCCGAGCCAGCCAAGACCAAGCGAGGTGAGCGTAATGCCGAGCTGGTTCGCCGATAAATAGCCGTCCAAATTCGAAATCACTTTTTTCGCCGCGACCGCCCGTCGATTCCCTTCATTGACAAGCTGATCGATGCGCGAGCTGCGCACCTTGACGATCGCAAATTCAGAAGCGACAAAAAAGGCGGTGCAAGCGATGAGAAACGCCACCAACAGCAAACTGGCTATATCCAATTCGTCTCCGAGCGCGGATGAAGCGCCCAGGTTACACCTCCTGCACACAAAGGTTTCCATTGCAGCTGATAGACGATGATGCCGCTGGGCCGCCTTAGGCGGCCCAATATGTTACGATTCCTCATTATTGTTCCCTTGGGTGAAAATGAGCACATATTTCAGCAGTTCAAATACGGCGATCAACGTTGCCGCGACGTATGTCAGCGCCGCCGCGCCAAGCACTTTGTTTACGCCTCGCGCTTCATTTGGGGCGATCAACCCTTCAGCCAGCATAAACCGCTTCGCCCGTGCGCTCGCGTTAAACTCCACCGGCAAGGTAATGATTTGGAAGGCCACCGCCAGCGAGAAAAACAAAATGCCGAGTCCAATCAGCGAAAATTGATGGAGCACAAATCCAACGAGCAACAACAACGGCGCAACGCCCGAAGCGAAGTTCACAATCGGAAACATCCGGTGGCGAAGGACGAGCGCCGCGTAGCCTTGCTGGTGTTGAACGGCATGGCCAACCTCGTGGGCGGCAACGGAAATGGAAGCGATTGAACGCCCATAAAAGACCGGCTCCGACAAACGGACCGTGCGGGAAATCGGATCATAATGGTCGGACAATCGTCCCGGAACGACCTCAACCGGCACATGGTACAACCCGTGGCGGTCTAAAATCATGCGCGCCACTTCCGCCCCCGTCAACCCCGATGAGGCTGGAACTTCAGACCAGGCATTGAAATTGCTTGATACCTTCCATTGCGCCCAAAGCGATATCAGGAAGGCGATAAAAATGAAAATATCCATCGGATGGAATAGCATCACAGCACCCTCCGTTTTTTCAATGTTCATCAAATGTGTATACTATTATTTATTGTACTTGCTCACCTTTTCATACGTCAAACGGCTCGCTCCGGTTTCAAAAAAAAAAAAACAGCACCTGCATCGAGGCGCTATTTGGCTGATGGGGACATCAAAAATTGAAATTGTCTGGGTCAGGACCGACCCGTTTGTTCAAGTTCAACGCGTCGATCTGTTTCATTTCTTCGTCGGTCAGCGAGAAATCAAAAATATCAGCGTTTTCCTTGATCCGCGCCGGCGTCACCGATTTCGGGATCGTCACGACGCTGTGCTGCAAATCCCAACGCAACACGACTTGCGCTGGCGTTTTCCCGTATTTTTTGCCAATTTCAACGATTGTCGGTTCGGTTAAAATTTCCCCGCGCATAAGCGGCGACCATGCCTCAAGCTGGATGCCGTTTTCCCGGCAAAACGTAAGCAACTCTTTTTGCGTCAGGCGCGGGTGATACTCGACTTGGTTGACCATCGGCTTAATTTCGCAGTCAGCCAGCACATCTTGCAAATGGTGAATTTGGAAGTTGCTGACGCCAATCGCGCGCACATAGCCGTCTTTATACAGCTTTTCCAGCGCTTTGTACGTCTCTTTATACTTCCCTTTCACCGGCCAGTGGACTAAGTACAGGTCAACATAATCAAACCCAAGCTTTTTCAAGCTTGCATCAAACGCCTTCAGCGTCGTCTCATACCCTTGGTCGGTGTTCCATACTTTCGTCGTCACAAATACTTGCTCGCGCGGAATGCCGGATTCACGGATCGCTTGCCCGACCCCTTCTTCGTTTTCGTAAAAAGCGGCCGTGTCAATATGGCGATAGCCAATTTCCAACGCGGTGCGCACCGTGCTTTTTACTTCCTCGCCCTCCTTTACTTTGTAGACGCCAAGGCCAACCCAAGGCATTTTCACTCCGTTATGCAAAGTGGCGCAATCTTGCAGGCCGTTCATATCCTCTCCTCCTCGAGCGTCATTATAGTTTCATTATGGGAAAAGAGGGAAAGAAAATCAAAATATATGCTTGCTCTCCTTTCTCACTTCCCCGCGTCCCTCTTGTTCTTTCTTTAGGGGAAAATCAACGCAAAAACGAGGGGAAACGTTCCCCTCGCGCTGTTATTGCATTCCTTCTTTCATCCATTCGGCGATTTGCAGCGTGCGGCTCCTTTCCCGACGCAGTCAGAAACATGCGAACGGAAAAGCTGTCAATTGGACTTGCAGATCGGCTCCTGACTCTTATTTGGCCACGCTCATCGAGGCGCGCTCCACTTCAGCTTCGTTCGGATGAAACTCGTTTTCCATTTTCGAAACAACCACTGTCGCTACAGCATTGCCGATGATGTTCGTAATCGCCCGCGCTTCCGACATGAAGCGGTCAACCCCAAGCAACAAGGCGATGCCTTCGACCGGAATCATCGGAAATGCTGCCAACGTTGCAGCCAGTGTAATAAAGCCGGAACCGGTAACCCCTGCTGCCCCTTTCGAGGTGAGCATTAATACGCCAAGCAACGTCAGCTCTTGCCAAATGGTTAAATCAATGCCGTACGCTTGGGCGATGAAAATCGCCGCCATCGACAAGTAAATCGATGTGCCGTCTAGGTTAAACGAATACCCGGTCGGAACGACAAGGCCAACGACCGACTTCGAGCAACCGTATTTTTCGAGGCGCTCCATCAGCCGCGGCAGCGCCGATTCCGACGAAGACGTGCCAAGAACGAGCAACAATTCCTCTTTGATGTAGGCAAGAAACTTAAAGATGTTAAATCCGTAAAACTTCGCAATCCCGCCGAGCACGACGAAAATAAAGAACGCCATCGTAATGTATACCGAACCCATCAACTTTCCAAGCGACACGAGCGAACCAAGGCCGAACGTGCCGATCGTGTACGCCATCGCGCCGAACGCGGCGATCGGCGACACCTTCATAACCATGTTGACGACGCCAAAGAAAATTTCAGCGATTCGCTCAAACAACGAAAGCACCGGTTTGGCTTTCTCCCCTAACCCTGCTGCCGCCAAGCCAAACAGGACGGCGAAGAAGAGTACCGGAAGCAATTCTCCGCTGGCCATCGCGGCGACGACGTTATCCGGGATAATACTGAGCACGAAATCGACAAACCCGTGGCTCGTCTCTTCCGCCTGCTTCGTATATTGCGAAATGTCGCCGCCTTTTACTGCATCGGTATGAAACCCAACCCCTGGTTTGACAAGGTTGACGACGACAATCCCGATCGCCAACGCAAACGTCGTGACAATTTCAAAATAAATGAGCGCCTTGCCGCCGATGCGGCCGACCTTTTTCAAGTCGCCCATATTGCCGATTCCGATGACGACGGTGAAGAAAATGATCGGCGCAATCACCATTTTAATCAGCTTAATAAATCCGTCTGCCAATACTTTTAACTTCGCTCCGAATTCTGGAAATAGAAATCCGACAATGATCCCTAAAATAATGCCGATGATGACTTGCACCGTCAAGTTTTTCAGTTTTCTCCGCATTTCTCCCACTCCTTTCAATATATTGGTAACGCTTTCAACATTATCATAAAGAAAAATCGTTGAAATCAAAATATTATGGTGATAATGGTCGTTTTGGTCTTTTTGGTCTTGACCTTTTTTGTTGTTCAAAAACAAAAAAGCTTCCGCCCGCGGAAGCCTATTACGATCCTCTCTTTTATCATATCAGAGGAATCATGCTAAAATAAATGATAATGACCGTTTCGAAAAAAGAGGAAAAGCATGTACCGTGTACTGCTCATTGAAGACGATCCGATGGTCCAGGAAGTGAACCGGCAAATGATTGAACAAGTGGACGGCTTCACCGTCATCGGCCTCGCTGGAAACGGTGAAGAAGGACTCCACCTCATTCACGAGCTCCGTCCGGATTTAGCGATGATTGATATTTACATGCCGCAGCTGGACGGCCTTGAAACAGTAAAGCAAATCCGCGCCCGCGGCCATGAAGTTGATATCATCGCCATCACAGCGGCAAGCGACATTGAAACAGTGCGCCGCGTCCTGCAAAACGGCGCCTTCGATTACATTTTGAAACCGTTTAAATTTGAACGGCTCAAACAGGCGCTGGGAAATTACCGGGCGTTCCGCCAGTCGCTTGCAGAAAAGGAATCGCTCACCCAGGCAGAACTCGATGCACTACGGCAAACGGCTGAACAACCTGCCGCCTCGCTCCCTGAACTTCCGAAAGGATTAAACGAAGTGACGTTGGAAAAAGTCGTCGCCTACTTGCGCCAGCACCGCTTCCCTGTTTCCGCCGAGGAAGTGGCCGAGGGCGTCGGCATCGCCCGTGTGACGGCCCGCCGCTACTTGGAATACCTTGAGAAAACGGGACAAGTGATACTCGATGTGCAATACGGCGGCGTCGGACGCCCCGTCAACCGCTATCAGTTGAAACGACTATAGCCTACCCGGTAGCCCACACGATTAACCGGGTGGGCAACTCTTCTTGTTTTCGCGGAACATTTCCTGTCTCCAGCCAATGGTAAAGAAGGTGAAACGCTCTTTCCCCAAGCGTAAAATGGGGGAGCGCCACTCGTCGCCGCTGTTTGGCGCGGGGCGCATGTCGCCTTGCACACCAAACAACAAGCCAAAACGAACAAACAGAAAAAATAGGGAAACGAGTCTGTTTGTTTCCACCGTTTCAATTGGTATAATGGGGGGTATATGGAACGTAGGGAGGAATGAACATGATTCGATACTGGAAACTGTTGTTCTCTCTCGCTGTCGCCTTCGTCTTGCTGGTTGGCTGTGGAACGAAAGAGCACGAGACGACACAGGCGGCAAAGGAAGAGCAGACAGCCGCCGATCAAAAACCATCGTCTGATGCGCCGTCATCCAAGAACCCTTCTCCTTCGAAGGAAGCAAAAGAGCAAACATCAACGAAAAAGAACGAAGAAGAGCAACGAGCGGCAGGAGGAGGACAACCCGCTGCTTCACAACCGACCATTTCATTGTCCTACCAAGATGGAAACCAAACCGTCACGAAAACCGCAACGCTGCAAACAAGCAACAATCAGCATTTTTCCCTCTATGTTTTGGAAGGATGGACCCTTGACGCCGAAGAACCGGGCGCCGATGTCTTGCTTCATGGCGAAGCATTCGCCCGCATCCGCTTGCTTTCGGAGGGGGAAACAAACTACGAGCAACTAGCGCAAGAACATGCCCAAGCGGTTGACGCCAACGCCGCCCGCCAACAAACGAACGGATTGCCTAAGCCGTTCGCTGATGCCGTTTGGTACACTGCCCAAGCGGACGGTGTCACCGTTCATGTCATCGCCAGCGCCCAACCAGCGCCAATGCTATTGACCGTGCACGCTCCACGCAATGAAGACGTGCTTGGCGCCGTGCTCGCCATGGCGGCGACGCTGCAAAAGCAATAACTTATTTTAGGGAGGGCGATTGCCCTCCCTTTCCAAAAAGAAAAACCCCCTTTTTTCAGCTGCCAGAGGGTCAAACGAGCTGCTTGCTCTCTTCTTTGCGGAAAAATGTTTTCATCGCGTGGAACACATCTGATTTTTGCTTCAAAATATAATAGCGGAACTTTTCATCCTTAATATTGCGATACGCCGACATGAGTGTGGAATGGCGGTTGTACTGATACACTTATACACCCTATACACACCGGACGCGCTATCTATAATCCATCATATGCTCCAAGGCCTCTTCAAAAAACTCGCACGCTGCGACGATTCCCTCTGCAAAAGCCTGTTCCACAACATCCTCTGTTTCCATTTTAGCATATTCGTTCCGTTGGTCAGCGACAAAAGCGTGTAGAACCAGCAGTTTTACTATTAATTTATCCATCGCAGTTTCCCCTCCTCATTGATCCCGTAGTTTCAATCGCGCACCAGCAACCTTTATGTCAGAGTAGGACGACTGCGACTGTTGAGGCTGTTTCAATGACCGCAAGAACCCCAGAAACGACGGCGCCTGGAAAACCCGGAAAGGATATTGACGATTTAGAGCATACCTTGTATCCGAGAGGATAAGGATATATGGAAAGATCACCTTCCCCGCCGGCTGCCAAGGTTCTTCGGCGATCAGCCCGCTTTCGTATAGTGCGATATACCGGCTTAGTTTTTCCTCGATCATTTTTTCAGTGTAAAAAGTGCGTTGGCACTCGAGGAAAAACGGCGTCCGCTGATAGATAAAAAACGCGTCGGGTTCAGCCAGCCCTTTTCGATATTTCGGCTCGACGATAAACTGCTCGACCGATCCGATTGAAATAATTTCCCTGTACACCTTGACAATCTCGAGGTAGTGCGGGATTTTTTGCGAGTTCTTTTTGATGTTGCTGTCAGCGCAAAAATACACGTACGGAACAAATGCCGTGGATCGCTGTATATGCCCGTCGCGAACCAGCCGCAATAGGACATTATTGGCGCTTTCTTTTGGCCGTTTCAAGTCTCGAAAATGGATCTCCGCAATGTCGTCACGGCTCATTACCCGGAACCGTTGTAAATCAGCGATGATCGCTTTATCACGTTTAGTTAGTGTCATCATCTAACACCCCTAAAATCATTTCTTCACTGACATGATCCTGAGGGTCAGTCATATCCAAACCAGCTTGCAATACATTCCCACGGTCTGCCACTTTGTATGCCGCGAGAATCTTCTTCGCTCGTTCCATAGACAAAAACGGCGCCTGTATCTCCGTCAATCCTTCCCTTTTCAGCAGGAAACGGCCTCGCTGTTCAATGCTGATTTTTTCCGCCCCCGGCGTACCAATAATTTTTGCGTTTGATAAATCAGCAGTACGAAAACCCATCCGCACCGTTAAATTGGCCCGTATTTTTGTATCCAGTATGTCGTGACTCGGCCGTTGCATGGATAAAATCACAATTATATTGAGTGCCCGACCGATCGCTACAAGCTGAACCAACGTGTTCATGATATCTTTTTCGTCTTTCACAACGACTAGCTCATCGATACAAATGAGAATGATAGGGGGACGTTCCGAATCTGGTAAGTCACTTACGTGCGCTTGCTCTTTTTCATGGAGCAATTGACTGCGCCGGTTCATTTCGGCTTGGATAAATGAAAGCATCTTTTTTAATTGACCTGGCGTCGTGCAAACCGCCTTCACCTGACGGCAGCGTTTGAAAATATGAAACTCTGACATCTTCAAATCAGCGCAGTAAATATGGAGTTTACTATCATCGTAGTATTGAATAAGTGTTGTGAGGATTGAACGCAGCTGTGTCGATTTGCCGCTGCCGCTCTCGCCGGCGATAAGCAAATGCGGCTCTTGGATCGCATCATAGGCGATATATTGCCCATATCGATCCATTCCACAAATAATCGGAAGCGCTAACCCCTCAAGATGCGGTCTGATCTTTTTAAAGTTATAGGAAAGCTCATTGGGCAGTCCTCGATGATAAATGGTCAGTTTAAATCTTTTATAATCCCCCTCCAATTGAGCATGCTGGCCGAACACTTGCTGAAACACATATTCTTTCTTAAAAACCTCCTTCGGATCCATTCCGTTGATAAGAGTAAATACATATTCCGTATGATCGTTTCCAACTCTAACGCTATGAATCTTCGGAAACACCTTTAGCTCCCGCTCCCCACTCCGATAGGTCACGTACAATCCGGCCGCCTGAAATGCCTTTCGTAACTGAGACTTAGCCCGTTGTTTTTGCAGCCATTCTTTTATCACATCAAAGCCCTCCTAGACTAAAAAATAGCCACAATACAGCGCCGTAAACTGCAATCGGAAATACAACGCGGCCACAACCAGCTACTTTTTCAGCCACATCGGCCCTCCCCATCATGACTAGTCCTCGCTCTATAAACGCTGTCAACGTAATCGTACCGACCCCTGTCATGAGCAAGGCAAAGTCAGCGTCCTGGACAGGAAATAGATGATGCGGAGTAATGACCGGGAACAACGCCGGGACAACTACGCCTGTCTTCGCCCGTTTTCCAGCCGTCTGTTTTCCGCCCATGAATTCTCGAAACGGGATGGTTTCCGGTTGCCGTCTGAAAAGCACTCCTATCACCTCTTTTGTTTGTGGTTTTCTTTCCCCTCGCGCTCCCCTTCTCCTAACACACGCCGAATTTCTTGCCACACAAGGCATTTATCACGTACAAGTGCACTAAGGGAACAGTGTAGGAAAAGAGTTCAGAGCGAACATGGAACACTTTCGGAATCATGTTGAGAGAGTGATGCCGGGATGTCTGATACAGTGTAGGAGCAGTTTTGCTACTGTGGGGCTTTTGTGTTATTAGCCTATGTGACCCTGATTGTCCTTTTATCTTGTCCATCGAAAAAAATTCTGTCAGAGCTTATCCTTTGCGGAAGGATCGGAACGATTTCATGGCGAAATGAAAAATCGGAGGGGATTCGATGACCGGATATAAATGTATGTTAAAGGTGATCCTAGCCCAAGAGGGCATTAAACACGGAGAATTCGCTAAGAGGATCAATATTAGCCCTGGAACGCTAAGCGCCATCGTTAATGATAAGCAGCTACCATCGTTCGATGTGGCCTATGCAATCTGTGCGGAACTGAAGAGACCACTTGAGGAGATATGGATAAAAAAAGAGCCTACTCAAAGCGAGTAGGCTTATATCTATTTTACACTTCTGGCTAAATACTCTACTGGTACCCAGCCGCGCTGACCAGTTTTAATTATTTCAATCTTTGCATTGATGAAACCACGATCTACAACAGTAATGGGAGTGCCTTTTGGGGCAAAGACTACTTTACCCTCTAAAATCATTCTTTCTAAAGCCTCTTTATTATTTGCGGTAATGTATTTAAACATTTCCTCATAATTTGTTTTATCTTCCCCTAATGCAACGAAAACATCATCAGCTAATACACCGTTTTCCCCATCCATTAAAGGAGCATTATTTTTTGTTCCTTCCTTTTTAGCAGGCTCCTCTTTCTTTACCTCTGCTTTTTTCGGTTCTTCTTTTTTCTCTTTTGGTTGAGCTACAGCAGGCTTGGCTTCTTGCTTATGAGCTGTCTTTTCTGGCTTCTTTTCTTTTGGCTGCTCTTGCTTTGGTTCCTTCGCTGTTTCCTTTGGCGGCTCTGTCGTCATTCCAAATACAATGAATCCCACAAAAAATACTGCCAAAGCAATAAATGAGCGTTTAAATAGCGTTTTTGTTCCTTCTCTTTTTTTCGCAACCCCCGCAATGCCACGAACCAAATAAACAAGAAAAGCAACCATCGCAATAAGACTAATAACTAAAGCAACGTTGTCCATATTATCCCCCTTCTTTTTTATTCTCTCTGCCTATAATACCACTATTTTCCCTATTTTGTTTCAACAAAAATAAAAAAAGCCCTGCCAGTCGGCAGGGTTATTTTACGCGCAATTTTTGTCCGACATGAATCAAGTTAGGATTGCGAATCCTGTTCAGTTTTTGCAGCGCATCTACTGTTGTATTATGCTTTGCGGCGATTTGCGAAAGCGTGTCGCCTTTTTGGACGACATATACATCACCAGCACTCATCTTCAACTTCACGCGTTTTTTGAAGTTTTCAAATGCTTGTCCATTTTTGACCCACGGAGCCGGACAATTTTTATGCGTGATGTCGTAGTGCCGTACAATGTCTTTGAGCGGATCCAGTTTGAATTTTTTACATAGCTCCACGAATACATCTTCTGTGCGAGCGATTGTATCGGGATGAAACGTACCATCTTTCTCCACACACATTTCCACACTGATAGACAACAAGTTCGCGTTCGGTTTCAATTCTGGAACGCCGCGGTAAGTACCATCGTTCGCATGGTATGCCACTTCATCGAGAGGAATGATGTTAATTGCTTCGTTTTTATCAACGAAAATATGTGCCGACGCATATCGTTGCGCTTGGATAATGGTGCGATCAAAATATGTGAAATGATTGTCTGCCGATGCGCCTGGATTTGCCGTCCAATGTAAAACGAGTTTTTTCACGTCTTTCAGTTTTAGCCCCGGACGCGAATACTTGTTTACTCGGATGAACTTTTCTGCCCATACACTCATTGTGTATCATCTCCTTTTTGACTTTCACTTTTTAGTTGTGCAAAAACCTTCGAAACTTGCCCGGGAATAGACACACCCAAACGACCGAGATTTTCAATAAAACTGATGCCTTCATTACCGATTAAAAACATAATCATCGTATTGCGCATAAAATCGCCGCTCCCAGTCACCACATCCAGTTGGTTTGCTACAATGACAGCCAAGATCATCGCCATCTTTTTCATCAGTCCTCGAAACGCTGTTTTGGATGAAACTTCTTTTGTTCCAATAGCAACCATCAGACCTGAAATGTAGTCCACTGCCATCATGATTCCGAGTGCAATCGCAAGGTGATCCACCCCGCCAATTAAATAGGCGATAGCTGATGCGCTACCGCCTGTGATGGTTGTGTATAGCGTGTTTGTATTGTGCTTCATTTGCCTTCCTCGCTTTCTTTAAGGATAACAAGCACCCTCGGAAGTGTGCTTGTTGCGCATAATCGTCCGAATGTTCATTACTTCATGCTGTTAATTACTTGTGTTACGACGTCTTTTAGGTTGCTCAAGTTAGGCACTTGGTCAAGTGTATAAGTTCCTGCTAACACAAGACTTACCCAAACTTTTACTAACCCGCTGTTTTCAGTGAATACCATTTTACATACCTCCTGTCATTGTTGATAATAGCAGTGTCAATTCTGCTACTGCTTGTTGCGTTTCTTTTAGCTGTTCTGTAAGTGGTTTCTGATAAACCGGCTCTTGCGGCTCGGTTGCGTTCGGGTCGGGATAACTAAATTCAAGTTGTTTTGTTTCAGGATTTATACGATAAGCTGAACATATCCTAAAATCTTCTTCGTATTGTCCATATTCTAAATCAATATAATCAAATGAATCACGATTGCGTTTTGACAATTCTATATAAGTTTCTATATCTTCTTCTACTGTTGGCTTCGTACCAAAACTTTTATATTCTCCAGTGTCAACAATAATTTGACCGGTATTTTTATCGAAATATAATCTTCTTCCAATTAAGTTCAACATTTTAAATCCCTCTCTTATTTTTTTTATTCAAATGCTATCCAATCGTAATTTACTCCACCACCTTGTACAGGCAATCTAAAGTAAGCAGCATAATCGGTAACATTTGTCATTCTTAAACTTGCACCGGAAACACTACCGTAGTTAGATTTCGCACCAACCGCTGTAATTTTATAGTCATTTGGAAAACGACTATCGTATATACTGTGGTCAAACACATCGCCTGTTCTTTTCGCTAAAATGTAACTCGGAAAAAATCCTATTGCCGATATACTGAATGGAAGGTAAAAATAGCTAAAAGTATAACCATCAACTGACCTATAGAATGTTATTGGACTAGTGGAAGATGTTATAGTTCCTGTTGCAAATTTTTTTCCTATTGGAATACTTTTCACTCCTGAAACAAGTTCAGCGAATGTCGGAACTGCCCCAGCTTTAGTCACAGTTCCGCCTTTTGCAGTGATGGTGGACTCTAGCTGGGCTTTCCCATCACTTACAGATGTAAAAAGGTTTTCACTCCATGCACTCCATGTTCCGCCATCTCTTATACGCATATAAAAAGTAGGTTGTGTTCCTGTTAATTTAAAGGCTTTTTGTATTACATAGTTTGCAGAGTTAGTATGCCTAATAACTTCAACATAAAACCAACTAGCCGAACCATCAGGAGAATTTATGAGATTTTCTCCGTTATAAAAACCTGTATTCACCAAATTATTTAGATCTTGACCGGAAATTAATATAGCAGTACCATTATCGGCTGTTACTTTGTGTCTTTGCATACTATTCCAAGTGTCTTTTTCAGCTTGTGTGACGTGTTTAGTAGTATCAGCCGAATGCGCAACAACTGCATCATTCACCTGTTTCACCGCATTCGCCGTCGCCGCCTGTGTCGTTGATGTACTTGATACAGTATCGTTCAATTGAACAATCCCCGGCGCACTTGTGCTTGCGCTCGGCAATTGTGTCGTCGGCACTTTTGCACTCCCGTCAAGTGAAGCGACGCCGTTCGCCGCGCCTTTTTGGCTGGATGAAATCGCGTCTGTGATTCCGTACCCAGACAGCGTTGTCGGTTTATTCGTGACTTCCGCAAATGTATGGGTGTGCCCTGTTGGACTTGCTCCGACATCAGAGGAGGTGAGGGTGACAGCGCCGGTTTTTCCGTTGACACTCGTTACTGTATTCCGTTGTGCGCCCGACTCGATACCATCCAGTTTAACTTTGTCTGCCGCAGACATTCGCCCTGCTTCTGATACCGTAGCTAGCTTAGTCACTTCCACGTCCAAAATGTCAAAGTTTTGGTTCAAGTCATCAATGTTGACGACATCTGTGCCTTCAGGTTTCTTTAAACCTAAGTTCCCTGTGAGCTTCATCCCCTTCACGCTCCCTCATATACCTTGAGCTCGTTCCATGTCTTGCTTTTGGCTTGATTCCATGTGAGATTTTTAACCGCATTCCACACCGTGTATGTGTATTTGAAGCTGTACGCCAAATGCGCAGGCTTAATTTGTTCTAGCATTTCGATGAACCCTGCCATGTTTGGTGGAATGCCTTTTACGCCGACGAATTTGACCTCAAATCGATACTCGGATGGATATTCGATGACATCGACTTCGCCGCCACTGAATGCAGCCGCGGCGTTCTGAATCATCTGCTTTGTCGTGGTTCCGGCGCCACGAAGTTTCGCCTTGATTCGTTCCCTTCGCCACTCCGTCGGTTTGGTCGGATCCACTGCCAACCCAAGTTCTGATTCCCAAAGAGACAGGCCCCATGTAGCTGTTGTGGCAGAAAATTGGTTGGGAAGATTATCGATCTCTGACCAGAGCTTTCCAAGCTCTTCTCCTTCTGCGTTCATTATCTCTTCAAACTCCCGAATACCTCGATAGTAATTAGGAAGATATTGAAACAAATCAACCGATGTGGCTGGTGATGAATGTTCTTGCTGATCTGTGTGATCTGTGCCAAAGAGAGTCGCGCCGTATAACGTTTGACCGTACATCCATCACACCCCTTTCAGTTGATTCCAAGTGATCGGGCCTTTGGGCATAACATCAGCTTCTCGCGCCAACTTAACCCATCCCCCCCCATCCGCTCGACCTCGTTCCTCTTCTGATGTAGATGTCACCGTTGTCATCAAAGCCTACTTGATGAACAGCTCCTCCGCTATCGTCTGTCCAGCCGACCAGCGTTATGACTTTGCAATACGTTCCACTGCCTGGCATTCCGACCGTAGATCGATACTTAAATTCTGCCCTAATCTCCCTTGAGGTAAGATCTGTTGGAAGTAAATTAATGTTTCGGGTGTCATCAACCACCATTCTAGAATGATCGTGACTTGATGGCGGAAATGTTGTAGGCTTCCCCGTTACTCCTGTCCACGGCACGCTATCCGCCGTTTCTGCCGCGTCTACCTTCCCGTCGTAATCTGTATCATAGATGCTTTTCAACATGTCACCGACAGACTGAGCTGCCACAAGAAGCTGATTTCCGTTCGGTGTACCGATATACAACTTGTTTGTGTCTGTACAAAAACCTAATTCACCGACATCCAGTACAGGAAGTTGGGCTTCTGTTCCTCTCCTTATCTTAATCAATACTTGTCTTGGCATTATTCACCACTCCTAGAACGTTCCACCGTCAATGACAGCCACCATAAGCCGGTTTCCGTTCACTGAATCATAGACAATACTGCTCCCATCGATATTCACAGCTACTCCATTTGCATCCACCGTAATACCCCTATACGCCTTCACTTCCACCGTGTCCGCCAAGACATTGATTCCGTTTCCCGCGCCGACATGCAGAGTGACCGTATCGGCCTGACCACCACCCGTCAAACCGTTTCCGGCTGTGATCGTCTGCAACGCTCCGCCCGTGCGCACCCATGCCGTACCGTTCCAGCTATAAATCTTTTGTTCATCATCGACATAGCACGTCCATCCAGTTTGTGGTGTGTACAGATCCCATGCCGACCCATTCCATTCTGCAATTTTGTTGGTTTGACCCGACCATGCGCCGGTTGCGCCGGATGGGATGATGTATCGATCACCGACTGCCGGCGTAGTTGGCGGTGTAGTAGTGATGCGGTTTTTGACGCTGGCTTGCGGTTCGATATTGCGTTTTGCGAGTTCAATCTCGTTTCGGATTTTTTGCGCGCTCCACAGGTCTGTTGGTCCTGTGCCCGCATCGTTGATTTGACGGTGGATAGCAGCATTGTCGATATGGTCTCGGATTTGCGCTGCGGTGGCCGTTTTGGTGCCGTCTGACACTTTATTGACGCTTCCGCCTGTTACGTCTGCTTTTTTGATTTTTGCATAGTTCGTACCGTCCGCAATATCGTCAATGGTTCCGTTTAAATCCGTCAGGTTCTTTGTACTGATTCGTTGCCATGCCGTACCCAAGTCCAAATATAGATATCCGTCATCTGTCGCATAATAAAACCTTCCCTGCACTGACGCGTTAGGACGATTTGCCAACGTTCCGGACATTACACGTCCGACTAAAGTATTTATCGTACCGTCTCCAATATACACTTCTTTTGTGTCCGTACAAAATCCCATTTCCCCTTGTTGCAACGGACCGTATGCATCCAGTTGCGCCTTAGTTCCCCTTTTAATCCGTATGGTTTGGGGCATATTATCATCCCTCCCTCAAGAAAGTTCCTCCATCAATCATTCCATCGGTTTTGTATCGCTCTAATTCCGTTTGTGTGGCCGTGATTGCCTCCTGAAGCATATTCACATCATCAGCCTCAACCGTATCGCCTGGCGTTTCGTAAGATATATAGAGCTTTGGGGCGTTTGAAAATATCTTAATCATCGTTCGCCATGGCCGTTCAGACGGAACAGACAAAACAAACTGATCAATGCGATTCCCTGTCATTTTTGATCCCGTATACACACGGATTGTATCTTTCACCACGTTGTCATGCTTCAATTCGCCTTCGTAGACGCCATTGATCGGGATGACTTCTTCCTCAATAACATACCGGTTGCCGTCCAGCTTTTTATTTAACTTCGTTGAAAACCGATCAATCTGTTGAGGATACGCCAATTCCTACACCCCCCAGCGCAACCGTTCCGAGAATTGGCACCTCATCATCTTGCAACGCAACATTCGCCGTGCTTCCGTTCACAGTCAATTCACTGTAATCAATCACACCGGGCGTGCTTAGCAAAAGTGTCCCGATTTTCGCGTAGCTCACATAAGTCATAGAGAAAGCAATCTCTTTCAAATATTCATCGAGCGACGCTGCAAATGCATCTTGTACATTTTGCAGTGTATATCCCGATGCCAAAATGACGTTTGCCGAAACGCTGATCGGTTTGCCCGTCGCCGAAGTAACCGTTACAGCCGCGCCAATGGGCCGCACTTGTTCGATATACTCCTGCACTTGAGCAACCAATTCAGTGGTCGCTGGCTGCATGTCTGTGTTGACGATAGTAATTTTGACAGTGCCAGGGCCGTTCCAAAGAGGAGTCACTCTTGCCGAACCCACTCCAGCCACTTCTGTCGCCCATCGCTTATAATCCGCCGCATTTCCACTCGTTCCGGGCTCCCGTACCTTCTGCAAAAAACGTTTTCGAAGGGAGTCATCACTTTCTTCATCCTCACCCGGAACGAGGACATCTGCTAGTATCGCTGTTCCTAGTCCGTCAATCGGTTCGATCGGAAGCAGACTCCCAAACTCTTGATTGCCCGCGCTTCCTAATGTTTCTGCTTGCATACGGAACTGACCGTTGGCAATTTTTCCGATAGCGACATAGACCATGTCATTGAGCCGGAATCGACTCCCGATCGGAACGTCAAATGGCACGCCCTCCTCATCCGTGAACACTCCTTTTCGAATGGCCGGCGTCGCTTGTTTTCTATACACACCAAAGTCCGCTGCACGTCGATCCAAATATTCACCCGTCGAGGTTTCTCCGAACGCAAGACGCAAAACAACGTCCAGTTCTGCATACATCTGCGCCAATTCCATCGCAGCCGGTGCTAACGCATCATAGATGACAGAACCTTCTTGTTTATCAACATCGTCAGGAACTCGATCAAGCATCCTCTGCAAAATTGCCTCAAACGTTTGGTCCTCAAACAATACTGCTCACCTCTTTGGACGCCTCTATCTTTCCATAGACAGTTCGGCAAACAAACGTGGCGATAGCTGAATCCGCCTGGAACTGAATGCTGATGTCTTCGACTGCTAGGATGCGCGCGTCTTGAAGCACCGCTTCTTCGATTCTCCGAGGCAATTCTGCTTGGACAAACAATCTTTCTTTGCCACTTAGATTTTCAAAGCCGTAATCATCGCTATAAATTAAATGCTTGAATCGTTCGGTGCTCAACATTTTGAAAATCGATTGCTTGATAGCTTCCAACCCGTCAATCATTCCGATGCACCGGCCTCTCTCAAAGTCGAGACGATACGTTTTGGTAGGAAAGACGGAAGTATCGACGATATCTGTATCATCCATCAAAATATCTTCAGAAGGTAATACTGCCATCACTTCACCACCTTATCTAAAACCACAAATTGCTGGCCTCCTTGAACGCGAAGCAGGATTACTTTATCGCCGCCTTTTAGATTTGCTTGTTCCGCCTGCTCCGTAACAACCAAAAATTCTTCCGTCAGTTTCAATCGCTGATGTATTTGAATCGCAAGAGGGCTTTCGGATACAACCGTGCCAAACAACACATTAACTGGATTAGTCGCTTCCACAGCTTTCACAGCAACTGTTTTAATTAAATCTATCAAGCTCATCTCAAATCACCTTCAAATCTAATTGCATCGTGTGCACGCCGCCTTCCCAGTTGTGCGTGCATTCGTCAACGAGAAAATATTGCTTGATGCCGATCTTTTCGATGTACACAAACACAAAACAACCGGCGCGCACTTTCCAATGGCCGAGGCAGGTGAGTTTCAATGATTTCGTTTCACGGTTACGCAACTTGATTAACTTGTCCAACAAGTCTTTGATTTGCGCGGCCGTCATCCTTTCATCGACTTTGCGAAATTCTTGCAATCGTCCCCATTTAGCAATGTTCGCGCTGTCTTGGGCAATATAGACCTCGCGTTTTCCTGTTTTTTTGTTGTCTTGCACGATCTTGATACGATTGTACGTTTCCTCGTCGATTGACTTTTTATAGTCGAAATCAAAAAGCAGACTCTCTTCCCCAATGTAGAAGTCGTCTGCTCGAATGGCCATGTTATTGATATTTCGCAGTTCCAGTTTCCCAAAATGATCGAACAGTACATAGTTCCTGTTCGTTGCAATCAACGTTGAATCTAAAAACTTTGCCACCACATCGAGCGCTTTTTTGTTGTCTTCGACCATCGCTGGCACTTTGTATCCCGTTTCTTCAAACGTTCCAATTTTCAATCCTGCATCGGTTGCAATTTTCCTAATGCCGGCCGTGGCCGTTGTTGAAGAAAAGACAAAGGTGTCGTTGTACATCAAATATCGAAGCTGATCATACGCCTTAACACTAAAATCACTATCCGCATTGAATCCTGTTTCAAACACATAGCCGTAGAAAATCTTGTATGATCCGTCGGTGACACGAATCACGGCTCCACTATTGATGGAAAACTTACGCGGATCCTCTATCACCAACTTTGCTTCCAAGGTGCCGGCTTTCCCGATCCGGCTGGTTGTCCATTTTAAGCTGGCAACGGGCATGTCCCATATGGTTCCGTCTCGATTATCGATGAACACTTCCATTTCATTTCACCCAGTCTGGCGGGATCTTTAGCACTAAGCCGATAGGCAATCGACGCAATTGGCTGTCTTTGATATGGTTTAATTTTTGCAATTCCGTGTATCTGCTTCCTTTCCCTGTGTAATATTGCGCCACCTTCCATAAACTATCCCCTTTTTTCAAAGTGTACGTTGTCGGTTTAGGTTTCGTGTTTTGACGAGTTGGGGCGGTTTTCTTTACTACTTTCTTGGCAGGTGACGTCTTTGATTTCACCACTTGTGCTTTTTTCGGATGAAACGGAACAAATTGCTTTAGTTCCAACGAAAAATTGACATCCTCGCTCCCAAAAGACTCGTCGTACTCAAACCGTTCAATGGTCACCAACTCATTAATCGTAAACGGCCCATTGACATAAATATATCGAACGGGCTGTTTGTGATTCAGCCACTTTTCCAACAAACGAATATAATCCTTCGGCTTTTTAAAGACCGTCGCTGAATAGTGCGTCGGTTGTGCTGGGAAGTAGGACTCCAGAGTAAAACTTTTCAGCTTTGCTGGCTTCGGGACATTCACTTTCCCTAACGAGGCAATCGTAAATTCTTCTCCGTCCCCTTCTTCCTTCACATTCACCTTTTCGGGGTTAACCGGGAGACGGAAGAATTCCCGGTCATTCACGACAAAATATATGGCTCTTTCCGTCATGAGTACGCCCCTTCCGCCGACCGTGCGATTTCATTTGACATGAGCTGTTCAATACGTCGGATCAACTTGTTAATGTCGACTTCGCTGCGAATATCGCCGGTTTGAACTTGGACAGTCGGCGTTAGTGTGATGAAGTTCTGAATCGACTTGATTGTCGCCAACTCTTTGAACACTTCTAAATCTTCCTCAGCAATATTCACCTCATCATCAATCTTCCCAACCTTTCCGACCTTATCCAGTTTGCCGCCGGTCGGGTTTTTGCCTTTATCATTTCCAATGGGATTTTTCATGCCAGGGCTGTTGGTAATTTGATTACCAAGCGCTTGGGACGGAAAGGATTTGAACGGATTACCTGTTTTCCCATTCGGAATTAGGCTTTTCGCTTTATCCCACACTCCTGCCAGCTTATCTGATACGTTTTTGCTGAAGTTGATACCGGCTTTATTCCCCGCGTCAAACGCTTTGGGAAGGCTGAGCAAATTCATCCGTGGAATACTAACCACATTTTTGCTGCTTGTCGGCGCTTGAAGATTTGCTGCCCAGCTTTTCAATCCACCGGAGATGTTGCTTACCGATCCGGCACTCAGTTTGCCGATCGTTCCGATGTTCACGCCTGGTATCATGTTCAGAGCTTTAATCAGACCGTTAATGGCTCCAATCGCAATATTTGCGCCAGCTACAAAAGCACGAGCCAACGCATTGGCCGCACGATCAAAAGACCCGGCGAGCGCCGCCATGTTGTCGATCACCATTTTGGCTAAATCGTAGAACAACTTTTTAACGGCGTATGTCGGATCGATAAACACGTTGGCCAGGAACTCAGCAAACGTTGCAAACAGATTCCACCAATTCGCAACACTGTTCCAAATATAAGCCCCCAACGCAGCAAACAGCCCTGTAATAAACCCAATTACCGCAGCCGTTTGATCCGCCCAAGTTACCGTCGCATAAATGACCAAAGCGAGTAGTGCAATAATCCCCAGCAATACCCACGTGGCTGGGGAGCTAAGCATAGCTGCATCGTATACCCATTTTGCGGCTGCTGCCATGAGGGTAGCTGTTCGCACTATCAACCATTTCGCTGCAAGGCCGAGTAAAATGAGACCAATTCCGGTCAAGAGTGACCCGATGACTACTAAAATCGGTGCAATCCACGCCCAATTTTCTTCAAAAAACCGTCCAACGGCACCAACCATTCGATAGAAAAACTCCAGCGCATCAAAAGCAAGATCCATGCCTTTAATAAACACGTTGACAAAAAACATCGCATGTTCCGCCATCGTAGCGAACGCATCAGAGTTCACGAACTGGTTAAACCGAATCAGCAACGGTTCAAATGCGCGGAACGCCCAGTTTTTGAACATGGTCATCGCATCGGAGAAGGTTAAAGGCATGTTTTTAAATTTTTTCTCGATCTCATCCGCAGCCTTAAACAGGGCATTTTTGATAATATCCGCCGTAATCGTTCCTTCGGCTGACATTTCCTTGAGTTGTCCCTTTGTTTTTCCAGTGAAATCCGCAATTGCTTGGGCGAGCAACGGCGCATTTTCCATGATGGAACGGAATTCATCACCTTGCAGTTTTCCAGCCGCCATCGCTTGCGTGAGCTGATACATACCGGCTTGCCGTTCAAAAGTGGACGCACCCGACACCGTAAACGCTTTGCCCATCAATTCAGAGAATCGGATGATTTCATCATTATTTTTGAACGCATCCTCTGCCAGTAGCCCAAGTTTTGAAACGGAGTTGGCCATATCGATATAGCCGCTTCGACTTTTCTGCGCCGCTCGATAAATCTTCTCTTGAAGTTGCGCTTGTGTTTGCAAACCGTCATTGATATTCGCTAAACGGGCTGATGTAGAAACATACGTATCCGACGCTTCTACAAATGTTTTCGCTCCTTGTTTGATCGCCTCCAATGCCATATAAGCTGCCGCCGAACCAGCAAAAGCACTAAAGAATCCTCTGACGGCGCTAGTTGCTTGATGAATAGGGGGAGGCAAGCTGGAAAATTTGGACTGAAGCGGGGTTAAAGCATCGGCCGATTGTTTAGACGCCAAAACTAGACGTTCTAAATCGGCCGATGCGTTTGTAATCGCTTTTCGCGCTTTCGCTAATCCTTTCGTATCTAATTGAGTCGCGCTCGCATCCATCTTTTCCATGACGCGAATGGTTGCATCCATCGCACGAATCATTTTCATCAGAGGTCCTGTCAATTTGTCGTTTAACGCTAACGTTGTTTGCACTCCAGCCATTCGCTCACCCCCTCACCTTTTGTTTTATTCGATCGTGTTCTTCCTTCTCTTTCTTCAACTCGATTTGAATGCTCGCAATGACAAACGCTTTTTCTTTTCGATCCATTTCTAAAAATTCCCGTGGTCGCCAATGAAAACGGTGGAGAGCGACATGCGCATAGAACGCCTCTCCACCTTCCTCAATTAGTTTTTTGCCTCTTCGACCTCTTCGTCCATCGTTTTATCTAATCCTGAAATTTCCGTTACCTTCTCAAGAATTTGGTTTGCTTCTCCTAAAAGAAACATTTCGGCAAATAGCTTGTCCGCACCTAGCACACCATAGGATTCTTGTAGCTCACGGTCATTTAAATCTGGGTACACAATCGACGCCACGCAAATTTCACGATTGTATCTCACCACATCAAAAACGCGCTCCATTTTGCCGCCTTTACCTGGGCGAAATTTGAAACAACGCTCGTTGATGGCATCAGCTTCACCCGCAGTCAACGGACGTAAAACGAGTGGTTCGTCAAAACGATCCAGTTTCAGCTCTACATTTTCGTATGGCTTCGCATTCCCTTTTAAAAACGCCTTAAACTTGCTCATATATGTCCTCCTTAATTAATGGTTTTGAATTGGTCTAGCAAATCGAAGTCATCAAATGTGAATGACACTTCGTCTTTCAACACATCATCTGAATCTCCGTCCAACTTGGCAATGAGTGTGCTGTCCGGCACAATATTTTTGATGATTGCTGTTTGCTTGCCGGCTGCGCTCGTAATATCTGCATTTACCAACATCGCATCGAACATTGGCGCTTTTCCTGTCCGCAAATATTCCAATGCCATGGCACGAATTTCTGGGCGGTGGTAGTAATACGTCATATTTCCTTTTCCGTTTGCTCCAACGATTTTGCTGCCGTTCATACGTGCACCGACACGTTTGACGTCAGCCTTGATATACTCAATGGTCGCGTCAAACTTTACAATCTCTGCAAACTCATATGACTTCCCGTCAATCGTAATATATAGCGTCCCTTCTTTCGAAGAAATGGCGTCTTTCGATTCCATTACACGCGGCATATCGATCACCTCCGTTGATTACTTGCATGCAATCGTCATGTAGAGCTTTTCCATGGCATCGACGAATTTCAGTCCTGCATTGACCAACACAGCATTTTTTTCATCGCCCTGTTCAACTACAATTTCATCTGGATTATATGGCTCTAAAGCCCCAACTCGCACGAGAGGATCTAACACGCTTTTCATGATCTCTTTTTTGAACAAATTCCGCCCATCTTCGTTGTTGTTCACTTTTCCGATGAAATACTTAGAGTAGATATACTGCGTATTATCCGAAACGATATCCATTTCGCGAATGATTTTATTTTTGCGAAAATCTTGATTTTTGGTCGGTGTGAAGGAACGGAACGTATTGATGTCTTGTTCCACCACTACCGAGTCCCGATTGAATGTATAGACGATATGGCCATCTTTCAACGCTTGCTCGATTTCCTCATGAGTTTTGCGCTCGCAGTCCACCGCTCCTGGATACTCAGCATATGTCAGCGAGCTTGTTCCGGCACTCGCGTACGCCGCCGCATACCAATACAACGCATCTTTTGCCGATAGCTGCTCGTTTCCCTCAAGCGTGACACCATTGAGAACAGACACCACACCTTCATGGTCAGCAGCATTGTAGCTGTTCGTAACGAGCGTCACGTTTTTTCCGTAATTCTTGCGCCATTCTTTTACTTTGAGCGCCAGCAGCGCTTTCACTGTTGGATCGTCCGTACCAACCGCGACCACCTTGAAATCTTGGGTATCAAGACCTGCCGCAAATTCCGCATAGGCATCATTGGTTGCAATCCCTGTGGTTCCGCCAGACAGTGTCAATGTGATATCGGATGTGGGCAACTGACCGCTAAACGTCACAAACGGATTTGGTTGTAAGTCGGCGATGGTAGCTACCGTTTGTGTGTCAACGATATCCCCGTCAAAATATGTTTTCACCGTCGCCGTGCCGTCTAAATTCGCCGTCACTACTACCGATAGTTTGTTGCCATCAGAGCCGGCGTGCTTGGCGGTCGCTGTCAATCCTCCACCCGTTGCCGCGGCTTTATTCCCCCCGCTATTCAAGTTAAAAATCAGTACTTGACTGGTTGCCTTGAACGCTTCACGGAGTGGAACGATTTCGTTCAAATTCTTCCCTAACACTTCTTTAAATTTGGTGTTCGGCGTGACCTTTACGAACTTTCTCGCTTCGCCCCAATCTAATTTGATGGGAATGGCCACAACCGTATTGGAGTCCGGCGTCGTTGTGTTCAGGCTGTTCGTTTCAAAATTGATATACGCGCCAGGACGAATTTTGTTTTGCGTCTTCCATGTACCTCCTGCCATTATTGAACCTCCTTCGCTTTCCATTCGCTTAACAGTGAGTCGACTTCTTCTTTCGTGTACGTTTTCGCATCATCTAAAAGAACCTCAAGCAACCATCGATCTTTCCCATATTCCGTCGCGTTCATAAAAGCCGATTTTCCATATCGTGCCTCTGACGTGCTTTTTTCAGTTTGTCGTGCCAACTTCCACCCCTCCTAACGTCTGCATCTTTGTTTCGTCCGTCTTCTCTTGAAGCCGTACAGAAACAGCAAATGTAATGACAAGCACATCATCCTCTTTTGTCCCTTCTAGCCGATGCACATGATAGCGATTGGCGATGTATTGGAATTCGTTCTGGAACGTCTCAAATACATCGTCGCATTCCGCATCGATTTCGGTCGATTGTGGGAAATAAACCACATTAAACGAGTAGGACCGCCACACTTGCCTTTTGATTTTTCGTTCCTGATCAGACTGAATGATACGCACAAGAAAAGCAGGAGTTTGAAGCCCCTGCTTAATTTTCTCGTCGTATACTTTGACATTTCCAAACACTTGTTTAATTTGTTGAATGATGAGTGTTTTAATCTCCAAAGATCCGCCTCATCTCCTTTTCGATCTCCCGTTGCCACATGTTCGGGGCGATTCGGCGCATGTCATCCATCGTTAGCTTCAACATAAACCGTCCTTCTACCCACCCGACGGTCTGTCCAGCCACCACGATACGATGTCCGTTTTCCACAAACGATGCATATTCTGCCTGGTTGTAAATGTGAATATATATCGTATCACCCTTGCTCATCACATAATACTTCCAGTTGTTTCGCAAGTTTCCGGTATCAACGGGCGTTAGTTTTTTCACCTTTCGAATGGCTAGCTGTGCGATGCGTCCGGCCACTCTCATTTGCACTTGATGAGCGATTTTATTCAGCTCCACCAACTGCTGTTTTAGCACTCGAACTTCACTAAACTCATAGCCCATTATGCATACCCCTTTCTGATGAGCAACACCTCCTGGTGGGTAACATACACAAACGGTTCTTTGGCCGACTCATATCGAACGCCATCGATGATAAATATATCGCCGGCGCGTACGTCAACGTCGCCGGATAACAAGACTTTGACATCATACTGAATGATGTTGGCTTCGCCTTGCGATGCGTTATTGAGCGTCTGCATGCCAACAGTTGAAAGGCGACAAGGCACGTTTTCGTGCTTTGTCGCCCACTGCATTCCGTCGGCGCCATTTGGCTTCTGATACGGTTCGTATCGTTGGATGGTAGCTGTTCGGTCATACAGCCGTTCGACCGCGGATTTGGCTTTGAGAAAGATGTCACGAACCGACATGCTACCACCTCATTTTCCGATAGCGATACAGCTGCGCTTGATAAGAGTGAAGAATAGCTTCGGTGATCTTTTCGCCCTGGCTTTTTTCAGGTGTATCAAACGTTACCTGCACGTCGCCTTCCTTGATAGATTTGACCGCGGGCTCAGACTCAGGGGCGCTTTTTTGCTCCAAACGGATCAGGTCGACAACCATATTAGCGTGCACATACTGCAACTCTTCTGGAATATCGTCACGATTGCAAAAAGTTTTAATCGCTTGCCCCACTTCTTCAATGTACATGGCCAAGCGATCATCTGACGGTGGATTGTCGAGCTTGGCTTTGACAATATCAAGCACCGTCATTGTTATTCAGCTGCCCTTTCCGATTTCTTCGCCTGCTTCTTTACTTCTTCCTCCACCACTTCTTCGTACCCCGCCTTTTTAAAGGCAGCTTCCTGCACGTCATTATGCGCGATCAAAATGTCCTCGCCCTTTTTAAACTTCTTCATCGCTTGTCACCCCTTACGCTTTTTTGTGCACGTAAATGGCGTTCTTCTTATTCTCGAATACAAAAGCATCATAACGAATACGACCTTCTACAAGCGTACCGTTAATGCCTGGCGGGTTTTCATGCGTTACGTAATCAGTCAGCTTGATCGGCGCCACTGTTGCCATCGGATGTGTGATGAAAAATTCGACGTTGGCCGGCAAATAAGAAGAAGGCACCGTAATCAATGGGATCCCATCAATTTGACCGACTTGTCCTTTCATTAGTGCATCCTGTGCGAGATCAGACGCTTTAATGAAAGACGGGTCTAAGCGAATTTGTTTATAAAAATTCGCGCCAATATACGCTACGCGACCAACCAATGGAACTTTCAAGTCTGTAAGTGTCGTTGTCGCATCCAAAAACGCCTCATACGCATTATCCTTTGTAATCGGCGCCGTCACCGTCGTGCCTGCGTTGGCGCAAATGACTGCAAAACGATAGATGTCCACCTCCGGAACAACCACTTCGTCAATCTGACGGGCAAGTGCTTTGCCGGCCTCCATGACACCCATGGTATCTTGTTTCGATTTATTATCGATCGTAAACGTAAAGGACCGATCGCGTGTTACTTTCATTTCTTGCACACTGTTCTCCAGTTCGACCGGTGTGCCATAACGATTGTTTCCTGACGGCGTATAATCTTGCATCGGTGCTGTTGGGATCGAGAACACCTTGACCGTTTCAACCCCAACCCACTCCAAATCTTGATTTACAGCTCCACCCGAAAGAGATTGTTTTTTGAAACGCTCGTCGACATATGGCGCATACTTCTCCGCATAGTTAATTGGCATTGTTCATTACCTCCTACACATTAAATAGAATTAAATCCAGCTAAAAACGGATCCTCTGGATCCCTGCCAGTCGGATTGCCTTCAGCTGGTTTGATCCCCGTAATTTTCGGTTGATGGTTGTTTTCAGGCACAAATAAAAAGGACTTGGTTTCTTGCAGCGTCTTTAACTGCTCATCCAGTCCTTTCGTGATGTTTCCGTTTTCGTCTAATTCAATAGCGTCCTTGTCAAGAAGCGACGCAACCAAATCGGCGTCATGTACCTTTCCATTAATCGCAAGTTTAATCGCGCTGTTCAATTGCGTTTCTTTGATTTTCGCTTCATATGCCGCCTTCTCCTCTTTATATCGCTTCTCTAAATCCGCAAGCTTCGTTTGTAGTTCTTCATTTCCTTCTGCTTGCTTTTTGAGCTGTTTTAAGTCATTGTCGCGTTGTTCTAGCTGTTTTTTCATGTCGTCGAGACTTGTTTTTAAATCGTCTACTTTCGCTTTTTGCGCTTCCACCGACTTCCCATGCTCGGCCATGATTTTGTCGATGACCTCTTTCTCCAGTCCTAAGCTTTCAAGAAATTCACGTTTCATTCTTACTCCCTCCTGGTTACGTTTTTTTACGTGGTTACGGCCACGAACCCTTTTGTTCTTTAACGTCTACAAATAGTAAAAAGACGAGAGGAAATAAAAAAGCACATAACCGTTTTGTTTGGTTAGGTGCTTTTATCTAGCAAATTCTTAATCACTTGATATTTTTCTTGCACAACTTGTTTCAACTCTTCTTCTCCAATGTAGTCACTATAGTCTTGTCTATGAATCGGATCTGGTTCGTACCAACTGCATGCTTCCGAAATATCATCAAACGCATCGATATACTTTTCATCTAAATCTGCATTATCGAAATATGAGGCATACATAGCAGGAAAATCATAAGAAAATTGCTCTGGCGGCAAATCCCCTTCAAGATAATCTTCAACACACCTCAATAAATCATCCATCGATTTCCCTCCAGTCTTCTTTTGGTTTTGAACGAGCAACAATACTAACGATCTCACCGGTATCATTAGCTTGTATTACCGCAATGCCGTCTTTAAAATAAACCGTTTTATCTCCCTCTGCTTGATGATATCTTTTTCCTGTCTTAAGCACATCTAAAACATCTTCTTTTGTAAATTTTCTTTTTCCTTTGCTTTGTTTTTGACCCAGCACACGATTCACAGCATGTTCTTTAAAGGAAAATCCTTCATTTTTAAAATATTTAAAGGTATCATTCATTTTTTGAAGATATTGCTTGGAGTACTGTCCAGGATTCCTTATCTCCAGTGTATTCCCTTTGATGTGTCTATTATACCACTCTTCATACGAAATGGAATCCACCAAACCATTCATCGACTGACGTTTCTCACCGTTCGTATACTCCGATTCATCGAAATACGGAATTGTTGTCGTTCGGCAACGCACATGAAACGGTGGTGCATTTGTTCCTGGTTTGTAATCTTTCACGTTATAAACCTTGCCATCTTGGTATCTACAAATATCCGATGTTCGCATATCGAGTGTGGCCAAAATCTCGTATTTCTCCATCCCCGCATCGCGATAGCTGTTGTGCGCAGCTAAATTGTGAAAGAAGCTCGCTTCCGTCCTAACCAACGCTTCGGCGCGCGAGTATGCAACGTCTGTCACTCTCACTATTTCTTTGGCCGTCCGATCGATGGACCGGCCGATGATGAAGCTTTGTTCGAGCGACTTTCGAATGTTTTGCATGGTTTCTTGTTCGTGGCCCCAAATCCGTTCAGAAAACTCTTTGCCACTCCAGTTGTACGACATCACTTCGCGCATGGTGCTGTCATCAAGTATTTGAACGTTTGCAGGGATGCCGGCCATCGCGAAATCATACATGAAGTGGTAGTACGAGTTTTGGTACACATCGACCAACCCCGTATAGGTGTACTCCTGCAATCCGTTTTTTCCGCCATAGAGGTGCAGCATCATCATTTCGATTTGCGCTAAAAGCAACTCTAATCGCGAAATCCGAACACGATAACTGACTGCGTTGAGCAAATTTTCGTATTGCGGATTTCCCGCGAGGGCCATAGCACGAAACCGGGCCAAATCGACTTGCTTAAATTCTTCAATTTCTTGGGACGTTAAAATCTTTTTCGCCTCATACAATGAAAGCTTGTTATCTCTCGCATACCTTGCGTAAAACGCTTCAATCTGTCGCACAATATCTCGTTGCGCTTCTTTCAGTCGCTGTTGCATCTGCGCTAAATATTTCTCGACAATCAACTGCGCTTCCTGTTCTCTTTGCGCGGCACGCTGCTCCCAATACTGCCGGCTATTCATTTACGTTCCCATCTTTCCTTTGTTGCTGGAACGCGCCCTGGTAGCCGTTATACATTTGTTCTTGTTCCTGTTGCTTCTTCAATCGTTCCTCGACTTGCTCCGTATACCACGGATGATTTTCACGAATTGTCTGGTCATCGAGAATACCAACCGACGCCTGGCAGTTGGCGATCACCTCTGACTCATTAATGATGATGTCACGGTTGAAGATAATTGAAATTGGCTCATTCGTGAAATCGCCTTTTCCTGTCATGAGCAAATACTGGTCGATGAACCAAATCAAATGTTCTAGGCTTGATTGAAACTCGGTTTCAAGGATGTTGCAGTCCATATCTAAATCCGAATATCGGTATCGAAGCGCCACTCCACTGGCGTTGCCCAGGTTCTCATCCTGTGTATCAACCCCGCGTCCAAATTCATAGATGGCTTTCCGGATCCGAAGAAGCTCTTTTTCCACCGCGTCTGTCTGAAGATCGGCTTGGAGCTTATCCACATCGCCGTTTTCATCTAACTTTACCGCCCGATATCGGTTCAAATCATTTAAAAATTCCTGTAAGTTCGTCCCGCCATAATTTACTAACTTATAGATGAAATTCGGGATGTCAGCCAACAGATCCGCATTTACGGAAGCTTGCAAATTGTAGTCATCAATCAATGACTTGATACAGTCGATCAGTGGCTGCTCTTCCTCATTGTACTTGAACGCAATCAACGGCATGCGCTCCCACAGATACGGCTTTCCATCGATCATGAAATGATAGTTTGTTTCCACTCCAGCCAACACATCCGGAACGAGCGAATCGGCTTGCCAGACATAATAGTTAATCCCGTTTGGGTGGTGATACTCGACCTTCTTTTGTAGTTGTTTTTGTGTGTTCGTGTACACCACTTCTTCATACACCCGAATAAACGACACAATCTCTTCATGATCATTATCTTTCCAGAACGGAATAATTTGTTCGCTCGGAATTTTTTTGAAAGCTAATTCTCCTTTTTCGTCAATGTACACATATAAAAAAGCGATCCCTTTGTTGATCGCTTCTTTGCCGAGATTTTTCACCACTTTTAGCAAACGCTTATCAAACATATCTTGCATGATTTTCCGGTATGTTTCGTTTTCCGTTGCAATCGTTGGCTCCTTTGAGAGCAAGTATCCAACTTTCTGATTGACGAGCTTTTTCACAAAATCATGAGCTAGCTTTTGATTCGAACGCCATGTGATATCTTGATTTTTCTTTTCGATATCCATTTTCGTACGATAATATCGATCGCCTAGCAGCATGAGATTGCGCTTTTCGCTCGTTTCCCAGTCTTTCACGATCGCCGCCAAAAGCTGTTCGTCTGTCATGATTCCTTTGGCCAACTCCGCCAATGCTCGTTCATGCCAAGGCGCTCTGAATAAATCCTCGATCAGCACGCGATCACCTCCTCTATTTCAATATCGATACGGACGGTCGTTTCATATCATCTTCGAATGCGTAACGAGTCGCATCGATCGTATGGTTATTTTTATCCTCCAACTTCGGTTTTGGATTGCCGTCTGCGTCAACCTGGTAGTCAATCGACTCAAATTCTCTTGCAATGTTCGGCGTTCGCTTCGGATCAATCACAATTGCCTCTAAATCATCAAGCCACTTCTCGCCATATTCCACACTTCCCGGACCTTTTTTTGCCCCTTTAATCCGCGGAATCCCGTGCTCTTTTTTCATTTCATCTACTGATTTTGGTTCGGCGCTGTCGGCGATAATCGGTTCGAGATGATAGTTTTTTGCTTTGATTTTTTCAGCTACTTCTCGGTTCGATAGCTTCACACCGTATATTTCATCGATGGCATAAATGATCCGTCTGGTTTTATCATAGTGCCAACGCACGAACGCAAACGGATCCACGCCATATCCCCAGTCAATACCTTGACGGATGTTATCAAATTGTTTCATCTCCTCATCCGTAATCGTCCGAAATACTAAATTATCAAACGGCACCACACCACTCCCAATCGGCTCGCCGAGATATTCATGGCGGTACTTCATCTCATTCGTTCGCTTCGTATGTTCGGCTTCTTCGATGAAGTCTTTCGACAAAAACGGATTGTCTAAATACGTCGAGTGATGAACGAACGTGTTCTCAGGAAGAAATTGCGTTTCGTACTTTTGGTTGACCCATGACTGTCTACGCTTCGGTGGGTTATAGCTGTAAAAAAACGTGTACCGCAATCCGCTCGGAAGCTCTCCACGTAACACAGATTTTTCAATGACAGATACTTCTTCCTCTGTCTTAAACTCTGCAAGCTCCTCAATCCACATAATGGCTAGTGGAAATTTCGATGCTTTAATGGATTTGATTTTTTGTGGGTCATCAGCACCGCGGAACAGAATCCGATTTCCTCGCGGCAGATACGTGATCCGCATCGGGTTGATCGTCACTTGAAAATACTCTGTGACACCCAATATTTCCATCGCTTCTTTCAGCTGTTCCAACACCGAATCCGCTAGCGTGTTCCCGACCCTGCGTACAACAAGAGCCGTCACCGGATACCGCATCACCAGCAATAACACCATCATTGCGATGTGCGTAGATTTGGCGCTGGCCCGACCACCTTTCAGTACATAGCGCAAATAACGTTGCTGTTTCACCAACGCCCACACTTTTTGGAACGTTGGTGTAAACACTTCAGAAAGCCTAATCTGCTTCATCGGACTCACCGATGTCATCGATAATCTGAACACCAAAATTGGCGTCAATTTGCTGGCGCTCGGTCCACATCGCGAAGCGTTTGCCGAGGAGCTCGGCAGCTTTAACACGATCCCGAATGCTTGGTGTCTTATCTTCCAATTCAAAAAATCCTTCGCCTTTTCCGACAGGGATTTCTTCCGTGACCTCACCACGCAGCACTTTTGTCAAAAACTCCAGCACCTCATCCTGCGAAGCGACGCGTGCTTTATCTTTTTCAGCTAAGCGTTGACCGATGTACTCTTTAATCGCAACATTTTGCAACAGTTTGTGCGCATGACCTCGAGCCGTAGCGTCGGAATACCCAGCCTTTCTCGCCGCCTCTTCTGCGTTTCCTAATTCGATATAATAATCCGCAAACGCTTTTTGTTTTGGCGTCAACTTCCGCATCTACATCATCACCTACCTCCTCACTTCCTTCGAATCGCCCCGCGCACTCGCTTGTACGTGTCGCGTCGGACGCCCATAATGTCGAGCCAGTCACGCCAGGTCATCCTGTCTTTCTTCATGCGGTTTAACTTTTGTTTGTCTTTATCACCCAATGCCTCGCGCAACTTATACACGTGCATCACCTCGCTCAAATAAAAAACGCCACCCGATCGGGTGACGCCAATGGAAAGAGGTTCGGCTTGCCACTTTTCACTTATTAGTGGCATTCACACGACAAAAATACAGTGTTATAAATAAGTTTTGCTTTGACAAAAGTAAAAATGATATTATTAAGTCATAAGGAAACATTTCTGTTGTTGTTGAATATGATTAAAAAAGGGGGCGAGGTGACATGAAGAAAATCATTGGCATTCTTTCTCAAGTGAATATGTCTGTACTTCTTATTGCCTTTTTCTTCTTGTTGTACGACCTCACCCTATTGAAACTGGACGTATTTGGAAACCGTACCGTAGGTGTTTTTTATATTAGAGAACTTGTCTCTCTCGTGTTCGCAATATTGACAGTGAAAAGTTTCTTTAAAATCGAAAACCGTTATAAGGAGAAGGAAGAATGAAGCTTATTCTTCCTTTTTTTCATCTTTCGCTTCTACTGGTAGAGAAGTTTGTTTACTCAGAGATTCAACGTATGCTTGTAATGATTTTTGCAATTGTCCGGGTAATTGAATTTCAAGATTTTCTGCATTCATAATCAAACGTTCTTTTTGTTCATCGTTTGGCTCGTTAACTCCCTCTTGAGTTTGACCTTGCTGCTTTAGTTTTTGCCACTCCAGCAACCTTCCCACAATCCCCGGTGTATCGAATTCTATGCCGAAAAACTTTACTCGCCCGCCGATCACCCCAACGAGTGCTACTGCTATCATGATGATAGCAGGAATATACCCTATTAATTCGATGGCTCCGGGAGACTGGACATTGATTTTAATATCAATTTCATCGTCAGAATGACTATCAGCCAACGCGAACAAATCAGACATGAAAGATATGAAGTGATGAGCTTTGATGTGGTCTTTCTTGCGCACATGTAGAATAAAATGACAC
>NZ_LLKS01000037.1:0-30234 GCF_001414205.1 Geobacillus sp. Sah69
GTCAGATGTTTATAAGAGGCAGCCTTTGAGTTTCAGCCTTGCGGCCGTACTCCCCAGGCGGAGTGCTTATCGCGTTAGCTGCAGCACTAAAGGGTGTGACCCCTCTAACACTTAGCACTCATCGTTTACGGCGTGGACTACCAGGGTATCTAATCCTGTTTGCTCCCCACGCTTTCGCGCCTCAGCGTCAGGTGCAGGCCAGAGAGCCGCCTTCGCCACTGGTGTTCCTCCACATCTCTACGCATTTCACCGCTACACGTGGAATTCCGCTCTCCTCTCCTGCCCTCAAGTCCCCCAGTTTCCAATGACYCTCCACGGTTGAGCCGTGGGCTTTCACATCAGACTTAAGAGACCGCCTGCGCGCGCTTTACGCCCAATAATTCCGGACAACGCTCGCCCCCTACGTATTACCGCGGCTGCTGGCACGTAGTTAGCCGGGGCTTTCTCGTGAGGTACCGTCACCGCGCCGCCCTCTTCGAACGGCGCTCCTTCGTCCCTCACAACAGAGCTTTACGACCCGAAGGCCTTCTTCGCTCACGCGGCGTCGCTCCGTCAGGCTTTCGCCCATTGCGGAAGATTCCCTACTGCTGCCTCCCGTAGGAGTCTGGGCCGTGTCTCAGTCCCAGTGTGGCCGGTCACCCTCTCAGGCCGGCTACGCATCGTCGCCTTGGTGAGCCGTTACCTCACCAACTAGCTAATGCGCCGCGGGCCCATCCGCAAGTGACAGCCCAAAGGCCGCCTTTCAACCGAAGACCATGCGGTCTTCGGTGTTATCCGGTATTAGCTCCGGTTTCCCGGAGTTATCCCGGTCTTGCGGGCAGGTTGCCCACGTGTTACTCACCCGTCCGCCGCTGACCAAATCAGAGCAAGCTCCGATCCGGTCCGCTCGACTTGCATGTATTAGGCACGCCGCCAGCGTTCGTCCTGAGCCAGGATCAAACTCTCCAAAAGAAAGTTGATTGGCTTTGTCAGCTTCGGCACCGACACCAAATGTGTCAAGCAACCTCAGCCTTTCTATTGCGCTTCGTTTCGTTCAGTTTTCAAGGAACGAGCTATTCTTTCTTCGTCCGAGGAACTTACCTCCTCGAAAGTGACTCTTACAATATATCACCTTTTTTGTTTTTTGTCAACACATTTTTTGCTTTTGAGTCAGTCAAGAGTTTGCGGAGCACTTTTTTCGGTTATATTGTAAATAGCTATAATAGCTATATAAATGCACCTTGAAAAGTTAACTTCTCGATTACGCAACACACCCCAAGCGTCGCAACACGTCTTCCAGGCGTTCCTGAATGGAATGAACAAATCGTTGAACCGCTTGCAGGATCTCATGGCGGTCTTTGTGAAAGGCGTTGGCGAACACCGTATCCTTCAGCCATTTCCACAAACGCTCGATCGGGTTGAGCTGCGGCGAGTAGGGCGGGAGATACAAGAAATGAAAACATGGTCCTTCTTCCCGCAAAAACTCCTTCACCATTCGAGCGTGATGAATCCGGGCATTGTCTAGGAGGCTGGTGAAAAACGACTGATTTCGCCGAACCCATTGTTTTCGGCCGAAAGAGAAGCGTTGATTTTGCAAGACTTCTCTATTTGAGAAAAAAGTCCATTTTCCGAGATTTTCACTAAATCACCGGCCTTCTAGAACAAGCGCCATGATCCGGTTGGGATGCCGCTCTTTGAGTCGGCGCAAGAAACCCAAGAACGTCGTGGCGTTGGCGGCTTCTGCTTGGTGAAGCACGGTGTCCCCATCGTGGACGTTCACGGCGCCAAATACCGAAATATGGGCATGATAGCCGAATGTCGGCACTCGTTTTTGACAGCCAGTCTCGGACCAAGTGGATCGCAACACATGATAAGAGCGGATATGCGTTTCATCGATGTATAGAAGAACGGCCTCTTCGGTCTCCTTAGTGATCAAGTTTTTTTATCAGATCCATTTGTTTTTCAAATGGCTTTTGCTCATCCGGATTCCCTTTCGCCAGTGTGTACGTCGGGCGAGTCCATGACAGACCTTGACGGTGCAGGAGTTTTCGCAGCGCTTCACGGGAAATGGAAACGCCGAAGTGCTTTTCCACATAGGACGGCAGGAGTTTGGTGTTCCACACCGAAGTCACATCCCACCCCAGTTCGGCGGGAGTCGTGGTGAGCACGAGCCGCTTGATCTCTTTCTGCTGTTTCCGTGAGAAACAGCTCGCGTCCGGGCGCGAAATCCCGATGAAGCAAGAGGTCCCCCCATACCCATCAAGTTAAGAATTTTGGTCTTTGTGCATCGTCAAAAACATAGAACATGTGTACATCGGACATGAACGCTTGTACGTTCCACGGTTGGTTTTCCGCCGTCTGACGGCGGAAGAATGACAAAAACGGATGGCGTATGTGCGAAAAAAGCATGTCTATAGCACCACGGGTTAATAATTATATTTTAAATTACCATGTTTAATTTGTACTGTACCAGAACCGTCATTTTTAAATCTAAATGCATAACTACCGGGATGCTTTACCAGTGTAGTGTCTCTCCAATCAAGTGCAGCCCAGCCAGCCACATCTCTCCATACAACTTTACCAGTATATACTTGACCTAGTTTATAAACTTCTACTGCAACTGCCTCAGGTCTATTAATTAGTTCAAATTCAAAAATCCCAGGATTATAAAAATAGTATCCACCATTAATCCAAACGTAATTTGAAAAGGTGGTATTGCCAAAGGAGTATTTTTTAATGCTCTGAGCAGTTACTGTTTGTTCTGCTATAATAGATTTTGTTTTAGGGTCATCTGTTTCGATGGATTTCTCTTCAAGATTAATCGTTTTGATAAGATTATTATTTTCATCATAAATTTCAACTCTTGGAGCTTTATCTCGGTTAATTGCTTGATCATTTACTTGAGCATTTACGGCGTTTGATTCAAATATAAACAAAAGAATAGTCGCCAATGTAATTATAAGATGAATCTTTTTCATCATTCCCATATTTTTCTCATCCTTTCATTCATCTTTGAACATTTATCTCCACAACATTAGCATTTATTACATATACCCGTGGTGCTAGATAAACTTGATCAAGCATAAAAATAGCCCTTGCTGGCGGATCTCCAGTAGAATGAAAGTGTCACCCAACATTCGAAAGGAGAGATCCCCCATGCAAGAGCACTTTCATTTTACTACAGATCCAGCCAAACTTCAAAAACAATATGCCGCTATTTTCTGTTTTGTTTCTGCCCAACTGTCGTTGATTCAAATGTATCTTCATCGCCGCAACCGTCACTTGGTCAAGCAAGAAGACGAAGTGGTCATGGCGGTTCACCTTTTGGGGAAGCTGCTGGGCTTTTCTTCCGAACGAGCCTGGCATCGTTTTGTCACGGGAAATTTGTTCACAAACGGCTCGTTTCTTGAACGCTCCCGATACAACCGCCGCTGCCGGGCGCTTGGTTTCGCCATCAAATGGATCCGTCATGAGCTGGCGAAACGTGGCCAACACCATGCTTATGCGGTCGTCGACAGCTTGCCTCTTCCGTTGTGCCATCCCGYRAGAATGCAGCGCGTCAAGCGATTTCGAGGGATCGCAGATATGGGGTATTGTGCTTCCAAAAAGCAATGGTACTACGGTTTCAAGCTGCATCTTCAAGTGACCAATCAAGGGCTGGCCTGTCGTGACGGAAGCGTCCTGCCACGACGTCAAAGCCGCTGAAACGGTGATGACTCAAATCCCTCATCCCTACAACTTTGGGGACAAAGGGTACATCAGCCACGCTCTTCGAGAAAAGCTGTACGAAGAACACCAAGCCGCGTTCTGGACACCGTCTCGACACAATCAAAAGCACGGCCCATCCAAGGCATGGGAAGAATGGATCAGGAAAAAACGCAAAGTCATCGAGACGGTGTTTTCGATTCTCGTAGACCAATACCGGATCACCGACATTCGAGCGAATTCCATGGCCGGGTTTGAAGTGGCACTCGATGGCATCTTGTTGGCTTATTCCTTGGTCACACTAGGGCTGGTTGAGCGCTGACGCTCAACTAGCACCACGGGTATTATATAATATATTTAGTGAAAGAGAGGTGAGACAAATGGACATGACGTTAACAGCCAAAATCAAAATTTACCCAACAGCGGAACAAGCAGAAGTATTGAAAGCCACCCTTTCCGCTTATCGACAAGCGTGCAACGCTGTATCTGTTGTGATTTTTGACACAAAAGTGCTTGCACAAGCCAAGTTACACGACATGACCTATCGTCTACTTCGATCAAACTACGCTTTGCGTTCACAAATGGCGCAATCTGTGATTAAAACGGTGATCGCTAGATACCGTTCCCTAAAAAGCAATGGTCATGAATGGACATTGGTTCGCTTTAAAAAGCCTGAATATGATCTCGTTTGGAATCGAGATTACTCCATTGTTCAAGGGTTATTTTCTGTCAATACGCTAGAAGGACGAATCAAAGTGCCATTCGAACCAAAAGGCATGGAACAATATTTTGATGGCTCATGGACGTTTGGCACAGCCAAACTCGTCTATAAGCATAACCAATTCTTTTTGCACATTCCCATGACTAAAACAATTCCGACCGTAGATGAACACAACATTCGCCAAGTGGTCGGTGTCGATGTAGGGGTTAACTTTCTTGCAGCAGCTTATGATTCGCAAGGGAAAACTACCTTTTTTAACGGACGAAAAATCAAGCATATGCGGGCGAAGTACAAACGAATGCGAAAAACCCTCCAGCAAAAAGGGACGGCTTCTGCGCGTCGGAAGTTGAAAACAATCGGACAACGAGAAAACCGTTGGATGACGGATGTGAACCATGCTGTCACGAAGGCACTCGTTCGTCAATATGGAGAACGTACCCTTTTTGTATTAGAAGATTTAACAGGCATTCGTGAAAAAACAGAACGTGTACGTATCCATGACCGATATGAAACTGTATCGTGGGCGTTCTATCAGTTCCGTCAAATGTTAGAGTATAAGGCACGTTTGCATGGGTCAAAAGTGATGGTGGTTGCTCCGCATTACACCTCTTTGACATGTCCAAAGTGTGGTCATACGGAAAAAGCCAATCGAAACAAGCGTACACACACCTTTTGTTGTCGAACATGCGGATACACCTCAAACGATGACCGCATTGGTGCTATGAACCTTCAACGAAAAGGAATAGAGTACATCGTTGAAGGAACGACACAGGCATGACCTGCGTCGTTGGGCAGTTGTCAACCTGCCCCTAATGCAACCCCAAGTCAAGGAAGGAGGACGAAGTCCGCTCGCACTTCTGGGGAGTTGCAAGCCCCCACTTCAAGCGTTAGCGAAGTGGGGGTAGTTGACCCACTCTTCCTTTCCTGAGCACTCGAGTTCGCATGGAGGAGACACGCATTCATCTGAAGTCCTCTGCAAACGTGAACACCATACAGTTATGCCTGCTGCACATTGCGCAACCAATAGCGCTGATACAATTGGAAGTAAAATCCTTTTGCTTCCAACAGTTCTTCATGCGTTCCTTGTTCGATCACGTTGCCTTCGTTGAGCACAAGGATGCGGTCGGCATGTTGAATCGTGTTCAGCCGGTGCGCGATGACCAAGCACGTCCGGCCGTTCATGAGCCGCGCGAGCGCTTCTTGAATGCACACTTCGGTCACCGTATCGATGTTGCTCGTCGCTTCGTCCAAAATCAAAATGGCCGGGTCGGCGATCATCGCCCGAGCGATGGCCAACAGCTGCCGCTGCCCTTGGCTGATTCCGCCGCCTCCGGGGGACAGAACGGTGTCATAGCCGTTCGGCAGCTTCATAATAAACGAGTGGGCGTTCGCCTGGCGCGCCGCCTCCTCGACTTCTTCATCGGTCGCCTCAAGCCGTCCGTAACGAATGTTGTCGCGGATCGTTCCGGCGAACAAAAACGTATCCTGAAGCACAAATGCCATATGCCGGCGCAAACTCGCTCGCTTGATCGTCCGGCTGTCGCGCCCGTCGATCAAAATCACGCCTTCATCCGGATCATAAAAGCGGGTCAACAGCTGCAATACGGTCGTTTTGCCGGCTCCAGTTGGACCGACAAGCGCGACCGTCTCCCCCGGGGCGATGGAAAAGGTGACGCCGTCGAGCGCCGGGCGCTGTTTGTCGTAAGAAAAGACGACTTGACGAAACTCAATGCGTCCATCAAGCCGGTCCAAGACCACCGCTTCCCGCTCGTCTTCCTCTTCCTCCGGCAAATCCAAAATTTCCAACACCCGCTCGGCGCCGGCCAACGCCGACAGCAGTGTGTTCCATTGATTGGCCAGGTCATTAAGCGGTCTGGTAAACTGGCGGGCGTATTCGACAAACACGACGATCGTCCCGACCGATATCGTCCCTTTCGCCGCCAGCCATCCGCCGACAACGGCAATCAAGCCGAAGCTCAAGTTGTTTAAAAAGTTCATCAGCTTCGGAATAAAGCCGGAATACGTTTGCGCCCAAAAACCGGCTTGTTTCAGCTCGGCATTTTTGCGCGCCAATTCCTCCTCCATCCGCTCTTCTTGGGAAAACAGCTTCACCACTTTCTGTCCGGAAATGACCTCTTCGATAAAGCCGTTCATCTCTCCGAGCGCCCGTTGCTGCTCACGGAAACGCACCCGCGTCCGGTTGGTGATCCAGCGCATGCCCACATACATGAGCGGCACGACAACAAGCGTTACGATTGTCAACACAACGCTTTGTGAAAGCATAACCACCATAGCGCCCATCAACGTCAACGTGCTCGAGACGACCTGGACAACCGTGCTGTTAAATGTCTGGCTCATATGGTCGATGTCGTTTGTAATCCGGCTCATGAGTTCGCCTTGCTGGCGGCGGTCAAAAAACGAAATCGGCAGCTCATGAAAATGGCGAAACAACCGCTCGCGAATGCTGCGCACCGTCCGCTGGCCGACATCGATCATCCAATAGTTTTGCCAAAACGTCGCCGCCCCAAGGGCCAAATAAATGGCCAGAAGCAAAATGAGCGTTGCGAAAAATCCATCCGTTTTTCGTTCCACAATGTACGAATCAACCGCCCGGCCAACGACATACGGCCCAGCAAGCGCCAACGCCGAGCTGGCCATCACCATAGCCATGGCTGCAAACAGCTTTCGCTTTTGCGGAGCGATAAATGCCCAAAGCCGCCGCAACGTGCCGACGCTGTTTTTCGCCCGTTGCGCACTTGCGCCAACACGTGCTCCGTGCGGACTATGCCGTAGTGACATCCACCGATCCCTTCTTTCCTTCCTGCGTGGCGACGATGCGTCGATACAGGTCGCTCGTCGCCAGCAGTTGTTCATGACTTCCTTGTGCGATCAGGCGGCCGTCTTCCAAAAGCAAAATCGTATCCGCCGCCATCGCGGTGCTCACCTTTTGCGTCACTATCACCGTCGTGCATGCATACTTCCGCAACGCTGCGAGCAGCTTTGCTTCCGTCTCTGCATCGAGCGCGCTTGTGCTGTCATCCAAAAGCAAAACGCGCGGTTGCCCCACCAAGGCGCGGGCGATCGACAGCCGCTGCTTTTGCCCGCCTGATAAATTGACACCCTTTTGACCGATCCGTGCGTCGTATCCATCCGGAAACCGAGTGATAGTTTCATGAATTTGCGCATCACGAGCCGCCTGCACAATCTCTTCCATCGTCGCTGTCATCTTGCCGAAGCGAAGGTTGTCGGCAACCGTTCCGGAAAATAGCAGCACTTCCTGCGGAACAAAGCGCACCGCCGTCCGCAGCTGTTCGGCGGAAAACTCGCGCACATCGACGCCATCAATCAACACGCGCCCGCCGCTTGGTTCGTACAACCGGGGAATCAGCTGAAGAAGCGTCGATTTGCCGGCCCCTGTCGCTCCTAAAATGGCGGCTGTCTCATGCGGACGGATGACAAACGATACGTCAGAAAGCGCGTCAAGTTCGCTGTCTGGATAGCGGAACGAAACGTGCTCAAAGCGAATTTCCCCGCGCTGAACGGCCGGACCACCGCCCGCATCCGCCCCGTGTCGCTCGCCCGGGGCTTCAAGAAGTTCAGCGAGGCGGGCGGCCGAGGCGCGCGCCCGTGAAAACGCCATCGTAATAAATGTAAACATCGACAACGCAGCCGTCGTCCTTGTGGCGTAATTGATGACAGCCACGACTTGCCCAGCGCTCGCCGTCCCGGCCTCGATATGGTGGCGGCCAAAAAGGAGAACGGCGACGATGGCGGTGTTCATCACGATCAGCAACACCGGCGTGATCGTCTCCACGAGGCGAAGCACGCTCATGGTCCGTTCCATCAGCGCATCGTTCGCCGCCGCAAATCGCTCCTCTTCGTATTCTTTTCTCATCCACGCTTTGATGAGGCGCATGCCGGCCAAATTTTCACGCATCACGCCGTTGACGCGATCAAGCGCTCGTTGGACGGCGGAAAAGGACGCCGCCGCCTTTTGTACAACCCACAATAAAAAAAACAGCGGACAGAGGAACAGCCACCGCCAAAACGAGCGCCAAGCGCGCATGAACGACAAACGCCATCGCGACGCCGAAGACGACCAGAAGCGGCGCACGCAAGGCGATGCGCAAACTCATAAACAACATGTTTTGCACTTGGGTCACATCGTTCGTCATCCGGGTGATGAGCGAGGCCGGCGACAACTGCTCGATGCGCGCAAGCGAAAACGATTGGATTTTGGCAAACAGCGCCGTCCGCAGCGCAAATCCGTACTCCTGACCGACGTAGGCAGCAGCAAATGAGTTGGCGATGCCTGAGGCAAACGCCAACAGCGACGCCCCGAGCATCACGGCTCCCCACGTGAAAATGGCCGCAACATCCTGTTTCATGACACCATCGTCGATGATTTTCCCCATCAACAGCGGCTGCCAAAGCTCGATGATGAGCTCGGTCAACATAAACAACCAAGCTAACGCCATCCACTTCCCATATGGCCGCAAATAGATCAGCACCCGCCCCATGTCTGCGCCACTCTCCTCTCCATTCCGATCGCGGGGCCCAGCCGCCGTTCATCGTTGTGTATCATTTTATTCTAAACCCGAAATATTTATTTGACAATGAGAATCCATTTGCAGAAGCGGAGATGCTCCCGGCCCAAAGGAACAAAAACCCCCGAACGAATGTCTCATCGCTCGGGGGCCACGGCGGCAATAGGGGAACAACGGGTCTATTCCGTCGTTTCGAGCGGGATGCCCGACTGGCGGGTGACTGAACAACACCGCTTCCAGACCCATGCATGGGTCTGGGAAGCAGGTGGTTATTCAGTCTTCCGTCACACCTTGGCGCGACGAAGGCAAGCCTGTGGCTTGCCTTCAGCAGTCGAAAAAATACATCAGAGAGCGTCATTTGATCGAGCTGCTCGATCACGTCCGCCGGAACGCCGCCGCCCTCATCCTCAACCGCCACGGCCACATCAGCGCTTGTGACGAAAAAGGAGAGCGAAATCGTCCCCGCCTCCATCCCCGCCCGTTGAACCGCTTTGGCGGCATTGACGACCGCTTCATGCACCGCCAACACAAACAATTCCGCATCACGGACCGCAAACAATGAAGCAGCCTGCTCCGCAAGAAGATGGCAAACCAAAACCGCTTCCTCGTCCGCCCGGCAGCGCATGATCCATGCACACACCACAAAGCGCCCCGCCTATCCATGAACCGTGATGGACAATAAGCAAATGTCGTCGGAAGGGCTGACGAGCGGCGGACCTTGGCTGATTAAACGTTCGAGGAAGCGTTTATCCGGCAAATGGCGGTACATTTGCGTGCATGAGCGAATTTTTTCAATGCTTTGCAAAATCGACGGATCGATCTCCTCTAAAATGCCGTCTGTATACAAAAGGAGGCGGGCCCGCTTGTCGTAATGAATCACCCCTTTTTCAAACGACAAGGAAAACGGGCTGCCAATCGCCAAACCGCCTTTGTCCAACTCATGGACGCTTCCATCGTCAAACACGAGCAGCCCAGCCGGATGGCCGGCGTTCGTATATTCAATTTTCCGCTCTTTCGTGTCAATCACTAAATAAATCATGGAAAACAGGTGGCGGATGTCGTTGGCCTCATCAGGAAACAACGTTTGCACATGCTTTTCCAGCTCGCTCGCCACCGAGACCGGGTCAATGACGCGCACGATCAACCCGCGCAAAAGCGAGCGAAGCAGCATGCTCACCAAGGCTGACGAAATGCCGTGTCCCATCACGTCGATGACGATCACCCCGTAGCGGTACAGGTCGATTTGATAGCAAGCGTAAATATCGCCTGACAAATCATCGGATGGAATATAGACGGCATCCATCGTCACCGCCTCGTTTTGAATGAGCGGCGTCAACAAGTTGTGCTGAATTTTTTTCGCCAGCTCGATTTGGCGCCGCCGCTCCGCCTCTTTCTGCTTTTGCTTCGTCTCGTCTTCGACAAGGACGATATATCCGTCCCCCTGAAGCACGGGAATGATCGTATAGGCGACATTGACGGACGTGCCGTCCGGACGCTGCACCATCCCTTCGCCGCATCGCTGCTCTTGGGGAGAAAACGGAAGCCATGTTTGGCTGCCGCAGCGAAAGAGCGACCATATCGGGCGGCCGACCGCCTCTTCTTTTCGACGCCCAAACAGCCGCTCGGCACTAAGCCCCCAATCTTGCACGGTTCCGTCCGCCGCCACCGGAACAACCGCAAACGGGGCGGAATCGTAAATGACCCCGAGCAACTCAGACGGCGTCGGTCGATCAGCCGGAGGCATAGCGGTTTGTTCCACAAAATTCCAAACGAGCCATTCTCCTTCGCTGCCTGATAGCCGATAGACGTTCATCCAACTCGTACATATTTTCCCGCTTTTCGCTACATGTCGCGCTTCTCCTTGCCAACATCCGTCCTTTTTTACCGCCTCGGCGATGCCATCTAACAACGCAGCCGACCACTCGGCTGAAAACAGAACGCCGACCGGCTGCCCGACTAATTCATGTTTGGCAAATCCGAGCCATCTTGGCGTCAGCTCGCTGACTGCAACAATCGAAAGTTGACGGTCGGTCATCACCATGCCGCTGCCCAACTGTTCCGCATCTAGCTGATCGATCGCCTGTACTTTCGCCTTCACCATCGTTCAACCCTTTTTTGTTATAATCAAAATCCATCGCTTTTAGCTGACACCGGCTTCCCGAAACAAACACGCGCATCGGCGCCGGGTTGTTTCCACCCCGCCTTCGGGTTGCATGTTCAGCACCACATTTCGCCCATTGTTCCCATTGGGAACAGATTATTGTTGGTATTCGCGGTCTTTTGTTAATTTTCCTGCTTGCTGGCGCAGAAATCTTCTATATAGGATAGATGCAACGAAGAAGTTTAACATATCCTTGACAGAAAAGCGGTTTGTCCATTTTCGACTGTCGAAGGCAAGCCTATGGCTTTCCCCGTCACGCCAAGGCGTGACGGAAGACCGAACAACCACCTGCTTCACAGCCCCATATATGGGGCTGGAAGCGGCGTTGTTCGGTCGCCTGACAGTCGATAAAAGCTGCAAATGGTAAATCTTCAAATTGCATCTATATAGTCCGTTTTTCTTATTTTGCTGATTGTCCAAACCGCCGGCGAATCGCCGCAATCACAAGCAAGAGCACCGGAATGATGATTTGCATCGGGATGTGCAGATAGAACGTGACAATCTTTAATCCTTCATGAATATGTTCCCAGTAGTTGCTGGCCATCGCCACTGACCACAATAAGACAAGCACCCCAAACGCATAAACAAGCCGCTGGTGGTTCGAAAACCCGAATACATGAGCCACCCCCACGATGCCGGCATAAAAAAAGATGGAGACTTTAAAAAACCCCCCGATCACTAGAGCGACCATAAAAAAGACATCAAGCCGCTCTAAAAAGTGAGCGACTCGAATGCGGCGGATCGTATCGAGCAACGGAAACGATGAACGTGACACCGCATCAGCTCCTAAGACGGCCGTATTAACGACCATAATGATCGCCAGGTTGATCCCGGTCAACACCATCCCGGCAACGGCGGCCCGCCGCGCTTTTTCCGGACGATTCAAGTATGGAAACAGCATGGTAAACACGATCATTTCGCCAAACGGCACGTACAACGTTTCCGTGAACACCGTTTTCCACACCCGTTTCCACCCTTCCTCTAACACCGGTTGGATCTGGGTGAGATCAACAACTCCGGAAGCGATAACTAAGAGGAATCCAACAACTGCCAGTATATGCAACAACGTATAAAGCAGTTCGCCGGTGCGTGCCAATACTTCAATGCCTTTATAGGCACCGTACATGACCGTCATAGCCATAAGGGCATTCAAAACAAACAGCGGCGTTTCCGGATAGGCAAACGTGAGCAACAGTTCGCCAAAATCACGCAACACACGGGCGGTTATATGGAAAAAATAGGTAATATAGAGAACTGCCAACACCTTGCCGAGCGGCTTACCGACGATATGTGTCACATAGGAAGTCAGCGGCTGATCGGGATAATAATGAAACAAACGCTCATAAACCAAAATCAGCAATAGCCCAAGAACCAGACTGAGCAAAATGGCGATCCACGCATCTTGCTTGGCGCTGGCGCCGAGCGGAATGACTATCGCACTGCCATGCTCAAACAATACGATCAGGACAAACAGCTGGCGCATATTGATTTTACTATGTTCCATCTCGCTCCATCGCTCCTCACGCTACCGTATCCAAGTTTTTAAGCCGAAAACGCTTATTTGATATATGGCGTATTCCGCAATCCCGTGCGTCGAATGGAAGCATCCACTTTCACTGTCACCGGAAGATGAGGGAAATAGCGGTCATCCCACTCTTTTTTGATTCTTTTCCACAGGCGGGGGTGGGCGCGATGCACCGCCTCGCCAAAACCAAAAACATCCGTTTTTTCATGCTGGGCCGTTTCAATCGCCTGTCTCACTTCCCGTTCAATATCCCGACCAATCGCCTTTTCCAATTGAAACAATAATCGGTAATCAGCCAAATTGATCGGGACGTACGTCTCACTGATATCCCCTTCTGTTTGGATATGAACCAAAATGGAAGGATGGCCGTTTTTCAATTCCACTTTTAACCTCGTTGTCACTCCCATCGCTAGATAACCAATCGCTTCTTTTTTTCCTTTCCATGGGATCGTAATATTCGTTTGTTTGATTCGATCCAACACCCAAAGCACGCCTCGTTCCGTTGAGCCGTTCACCCAGCGAACAAGACGGTCTTTTTTAAATAACGCCAGCCCATCCAAGCTGATGCGAGCATCTGGCACAGAGGATTGAACGTTTGTTTGCCGTTTGCCCCGCTGTGTGTTTCCTTCAATGACAACACCCGTCAAGACTATATTTTTTCCTGAAGATGTAAAATCACGAATCACTTCCCAGACATCAGTGCTGATTGTCTGCCCCAAGGCCATCTCGGAAAACTCCAACGTCTTAATAATTTGATTGGCGGGAATTTTGTCAATGGGTGTTAATACGCTTAACACCTCTTTCGCTGAGTGGCCATGAGCAATAACCAGCTTCGTTGTCGTCCGAAACTCTTGATTCCGTTCTATCGCATCGAATACCCCATTCAACCCTTGGCGTGCCACTTCTTCGCCGATGACCACCAAGTTGGTATGAGCGTAATACAGGATGCGCGACAACTTTTTCGAGACTTTCCGGCTTGCCTCGACCAACGTGTCTCCGGTCGACGTATAAACGGAAATGGGCACGCCGCCCGCCCCGCCTCCTCGTTGGAGCGCTCCCGCAACGTTGCCCAGGTTGACGACTTGAAACGAGGCCAAATATCTGCCGTCTTTTGTTTTATCGAGGCCGACGGCAATGACAAGAGACAAATCGGTTAACTCTTTTTTACTCCAACAGCCAGCCAGCAACACCGCACAAACAAAAAAGGACACAAACATGGCGATAGATCGTTTCATGATTCATCCTCCTTTTCCTGGCGTGTTGGTGCCGGAGGCTGCGGTTTCTGATCCCCTGATTGGCGAATGATATTTTTCTGGTTAATCAGGCGCGGCCGCTCGCGGTACATCCATGTTGGAATCCGAAAGAGGGTATCGCCTACATTGGTTGCAATAAATGGAGCAAGCGGCGACATGTATGGCATGCCAAATGAACGCAAGCTGCATAAATGGAGAATCATGATCAGCAGACCCATTATAATGCCATAAAACCCGAACATCGCCGCTAAAAACATCAACCCAAAGCGGATGAGGCGTGCTGAGATGGCGATGGCAAACGCCGGCGTTGCAAAGCTGGCAATCGCGGTGAGCGAGACAACGATAACCATGGCCGATGAAACAAAACCGGCATCGATCGCCACCTCACCGATGACAAGCGCCCCGACAATCGACACCGCTTGCCCGACCACACGCGGCAGCCGAATCCCCGCTTCGTGCAAAATCTCAAATGTCACTTCCATGATTAATGCCTCGACAAAAGTGGGAAACGGCACAGCCTCACGCTGGGCGGCAATGGTGATGACAAGCTGAGTTGGGATCATTTCTTGATGGAACGTCGTCGCAGCAATATACATAGAGGGCGAGACGAGCGAGAGAAAAAAAATCAATACGCGCAACAAGCGAAGAGCAGTGGCGATATCAAAACGGGCATAATAATCCTCTACCGCTTGAAAAAATTGGATAAACAAAGCCGGCACAATCAGGATAAACGGCGTCCCCTGAATCAAAATCGCAATCCGCCCCTCCAGCAAATTCGCCGCCACCACATCGGGACGCTCGGTATGGTAGATCGTCGGAAATGTCGTAAACGTTTGATCTTCGATTAACTGTTCAATATAACCGGACTCAAGCACGCTGTCCGTATCAATGCGGCGCAGGCGCGCTCTCACTTCCTCGATAACCTCGTCATTGGCAATGCCTTTGATGTACATGATCGCGACATCCGTTTGCGTCACGGTGCCGATTTGCATCGTTTCCAGCCAAAGATTGGGATTTTTAATGCGGCGGCGGATCATCGCGGTGTTTGCGCGCAACGACTCCGTAAATCCCTCGCGCGGCCCGCGGACGGCGAGTTGCGTCTGTGGCTCCTCGATTGCACGATATTGGCCGCCTTTGGTGCTGGCGCTGACAGCGGACGGCACCCCATCCAACAAGATGATGGTCTCTCCGGAAAACAGCTCCAAAAACAGGTGTTCCCAATCGATGACATGCTTCACACCGCCCACCGCGGCCAACTTTTGTTCGATCCACGGAAACGATTCTTTTTCTGTTAATGACAGTGGAAATGACGCCTCTAGCAACGGCGTTAGCAAAAACTCGTACACATGTTTTTCGTCAACAAGACCATCCACAAAGACGATGGCTGCATTGATTTGCTTCTCTTGGCCAAGCGAAAACCGGCGGATGACAACATCGCTGCTTTGTCCAGTCGTTTGGCGGATGATGTCAAGGTTGACGGCTAATTCAGCTGACATCGGCTCTTGCGGGACGTCCGTTGCCTCGCCGCTATGGTCCGGTCCTTCTTGTTTCACCCTGTCATTGATCTGCTTTTTTTGTCGGCCCATTCCCCATTGAAACAGCATGTTTTTCCTCCTCACTCCGCTTCCTTTTTATCCCTCATTATGGACACGAAATCGGGAGGGTATACGCCCGTGCATCGGTTTTGAATCAATAGCAAAAACTAAAGAAAAAAGAAAAACAGCAGGTGGAACGCCATGAAACTAATTGTTGTTTGGCTGATGTTTGCCTTGCTCGCCATAGGAACGATGGTAAGCATGGATCAGTTGATGGGGATGACCTTGCATCAATCGTTGTATATCGTGCTGAATCCCTTTCGGGCAATGGAAATGACGGAACTATTTATTTTATCCTTGTTCATTTTTTTGCTGTTGCTCGATCTATTGAACGTTTGGATGTGGAAACGAAAAAACAAAACGTCTTGACCAACAGCCGGTGGAAAAAAGAGGAAGGTGCCCCAAAAGCAACGGGACACCTTTTCTCTTCATCGGGCGTTACCTTTTCTGTATTTGCTCCCAATGATGCCGTTGTTGCAACCACTCGCGAACATGGGTGCTGTGTGAAGACAAGGGAACGGTAAACGAATCGCCGTCGCTTTGCAGCAATTCAATATCCCCCTGCCATGTTCTCCCCCCGCGGATGATGTCCTCCACCGGCTCATTCCACAAATCTTGTTTGAGCGCCTGGACAAACGACTCGATCTCCTTCGGCTCGGCCAGCACGACCACCGGACGCCCCGTTTCGACATTGCGGATCGTCACTTGGCGGATCGGAGAATAGCTCGGGCGAAGGAGCAAATAATATTGCTGCTTATATTCGTTTGAACCCATGATGCGCTGAAAATACGGCATGTACGGTTCAATCGGCACTTCGTAGCGGCGGAGGAGACGCGTGCCGTCTTTGAGCACATAGCCGATCACAATCACGTTGCCAAAACGTGACAGGAGCGGCTGATCGTGCACAAGCTGCGCATGAAGCGCCCTGACAGCTTTGATGTTGTCCTTCGTGCGCAAAAACTGATCGAATGCTTCAAACTCTCTTTCCATCAAGTTAGGATTTTGCCAATTCATCACCGACTGGCCGAAATAGACTTTCTCAATATCGGACAAATTCGGAACGTGTCTCACATATCCAACCGGATCAAGGCGCACAGTCAAAAATAAGACCGACATCACAGCGGCAAAGGCGATATACCCTTTCCATTTATGAAAAACACGCCATGTTTTCATCACGACCATTTGCGCAACGGCATACCCGATAAGCGAAAACGCAACATACCCAAAGATGATCCATCCCCACTGCCGTTGGACTTGTCCAAAGTAGAACCCGCCGGTCAAGCACATGCAAAGCGCCACTCCATACACAAACAGCGGGCGAAGCACTGAAAAGGCGAGCGCCTGTCCGGCCGCTTCCGTCGGCCGCCGCTCGTACAACCAAATGGACACCCCGAAAAACAGAAGCGACAACAGCAGCAACAGTCCGGCTTCCCCCGCGCTCATCGCCTGATCCGTCAGCATCGCATAACGAATCGGCAGCGGCAGCGCCCAATCCATCAGATTTCCCGATAAATAGTACCCATCGGGGAATCCATACAACCATAACGGCAAATTGCTAAACAGCAGCACCATGATGCCTGTCGGAAAAAAGAGAGCAATATTCGTTAACACAATATGAACGATCGATTGGCCGACGAGCACGCCGACCATGACACCTAGCGCAAAAATCACCGTCTCTACGACAAGCGTCTCGCCAAGCCATCGTCCCACATCCCCCGCTCCAATCGGCCACGGGAGATCAAGTCCGTACAGACATCCGATCGCAACCAAGGCGGTCAACACGAGCGGAACCGCCAAAAAGAGCCATCCAATAAGCATCTGCCCGGCAAGCAGTTCGGTGCGGCGGATGGGCAAGCTATGGATGAAATCAGCCAACCGTTTCTCATGCATATAGCGAACCACGCCGGCCGCCGCCAAGATCGGGACAAGCCAAGCAATCAACGTCTCGAACCCGTTGGATATATCGTAAACGTCTTTCCATGGCGACACATTTCCGACTTTTGGATCATATTGCGAGTACGAAAGCCCAATCGGCAATACGATCGCCGCTAGCCATAACAGCAGATGAATGATGGCAATCCAGCCGATTTGGCGAACATTTTGCGTCCACATGGCGCGGTTAGCCGACAACCGTTTCGCGGACATCGACAACATCCCCCATTTCATACACAAAAATTTCTTCCAACGACAACGGCAAGACGTCAAGAATGAGCGGAGCAAACGAACTCACCGTCTCTTCGATGGATCGTTTCTCGCCGCGGACGACAAGAAGAACGATGCTGCCGCGCTCCTCGCGATGCACGATGTCAAGGCGTTCGGCCAACTCGCTCGGAAATCCGCCGCGAAACGCGACTTGAATTTTATGCATCCCGGCGCGCAGCTCGTTTAAATCGCGCTCCATCCGTACGGTCCCTTGCGCCATCAATCCGACGATGTCGCATAAATCTTCGAGCTCGCGCAAATTGTGCGACGAAATGACGACCGTCATCTCCCGTTCGGCCACTTCTTCTATGAGCAGCTGCTTCACATGGCGACGGACGAATACGTCGAGCCCATCAAGCGGCTCATCCATCATGAGCACGTCCGGCCGGACGGAAAAAGCAAGCCAAAACGCCGCCTGGCGCTGCATGCCTTTGGAAAACTGCTGAATCTTTTTGTTTGGATCAAGCGCAAAGACGGACTGCAATTCCAGAAACCGTCCGCGGCTGAACGAAGGGTACAGTTGCTCGTAAAAATCCGCCATTTGCCGAATTGTCGCGTGCGGAAAAAAGTAGACAAAGTCTGGCAAAAACAAAAGGCGTTGCTTGATGCGGACATTTTCCCACACATCCTCCCCGTCCACTGCAATCGTTCCGCGATCTTGGCGGAGAATGCCTGCCATCATCTTTAGCAGCGTCGTTTTTCCGGCGCCGTTCGGGCCGAGCAGCCCGTAAATCGCTCCTTTTGGCACCATCATGTTCGCGCCCTTGACAGCGGCAAATCGATCAAACATTTTCGTCACGTCCACAAGTTGAATCACGATTCTCCCTCCTCTTTCTCCCCTTCTCGAATCCATTGCCATAACTGCTCATTTGTCACCCCTAAAAACCGTGCTTCCTTGACAAGGCGGACAAACTGCTCACGGACCGCAGCGATCGCCTCGATGTTTGGTTCTTTCGAGCGCGGGGCAACGAAGCTGCCTTTCCCTGGAATCGAATAAATCCAGCCGTCGCGTTCCAGTTCGCGGTACGCTTTTTGAATCGTATTTGGGTTGATCATCAGCTGTTTCGCCATCGTCCTGACCGATGGCAGCTGATCGTGCGGCTGCCATAGTTCGCGAACGATCATTTCTTTCATTTTGTCAATCAGCTGCTCGTAAATCGGCTGGCGGCTTCGCAAATCGAGCTCAAACATCTCCCCTCCTCCTCTCATTGTCACAACCGCACTATAACCAATAGTACACATAAAACAGAAGAAAGGCAAGAATTTTTTCCAAAATAAAGAAAGAATCCATTCCTGGATTCTTTCTTCCTCTCATTCCGGCGCCGTCGACCGCCGCGTTGACCGTTGCCGCTCGGCGGGCTGATACGTCTGAACAAACAGCCCATCTCCTTCGAGCCACTCGGCGATCAACACGTCTTTTGGCGAGGCAATTCCTTGTTTTTGCAGTTTGGCGGCCAGCCATTGCTCCGTTTTCCCAAGCTCCGCTAATTCGTCTGCCAACAGCTGGCCATCCCGGATCAGCGTCACCGGGACATACACCGGGTGGAGCGGCAGCTGGAAATCTTCACGCCGATCGTCAAATGAAGCCATTTCATGCTGCGCCCCCTTGCATGCCGTTGATGTTCGCCCTTTCTTCCCTGTATTGTGCCCCCTGCCGCCTGAGAAGTTTCGCTGTTGGGTTGCCGTTTGCGCGGATAAATTCCCCTGGACTGGAAACACTATCGTTTTAGAAAGCCAATCAGCGGCATTTCATCAGAAAAGAAGCCGGTTCAGCAAGGTTTCTGGAATCAGCAGCCTTTTGCCCTACATCCCCCGCCCTTTGGAGATTGCATGGAAAGAAAGGGATCCATGATGAACGGACAGCCGCTTAGCGCTCTGCAACTGTTATTTATGGTCATGCTGTCGGTCGGGCTGATGAATCATGTCATCATCATCCCCTTTATGCTTGAGGCCGCCCACCGCGATGCGTGGATCGCCGCCTTGGGAGCGTTGGCGTGTTTGCTCGTTTGGCTGCCGCTGCTTTATTTCACCATCCGACAACTGAACGGCGAGCGGCTGTTTGACTGGCTCAAGGCCCGATTTTCGAGCGCGGCTGCTTATGCGATGGCCGGTGTCAGCAGCGCATTCTTGCTTCTTCATAGTTTTGTCACGTTAAACGATACGGTCACGTTTACCACCACCTCTTATTTGACGGCGACGCCGAGATGGGCGCTGATTTTGGTCATCGTGGCCGTTTGTTTTTATAACTCGTACCAAGGCATCGACTCGATTGCCAACACTTCCATGATCATTTGCCCGTTCGTCATCGTGTTTGGTTTTTTCGTTATGCTCTCGACCACGCCTCATAAAGATTATTCACTGCTCAGACCAACGCTTGAACATGGTGTTGGACCTGTGCTCAACGGCATGATGTACGCCGGAGCGGGATATGTGGAAGTGATCGTTCTATTGTTTCTCTCCCATCGCCTGCCTCGCCCATTTTCATGGAAGGCGCTTGCCGCCATCGCTGTTTTCACAGCCGGGCTGAGCATCGGGCCGACGATTGGCACCATCACCGAATTTGGCCCCGAGCAGGCGACGCGCCTTCGCTATCCGGCGTTTGAGCAATGGCGGATGGTCAGTTTAGGGACGTACATTGAGCATGTGGACTTTCTGTCGGTCTATCAATGGCTGTCCGGCGCCTTTATCCGCATCTCCTTATCGACAGCGCTGATTGTGGAATTGTTTCCGATCCGCCATCCGCAAACCCGCCGTTGGGTGCTCATTGTCCTCTACTTGGCGATCACATTGGCGGCGCTGGCGCCGGTCAGCGATGAACAGTTTTTGCATTTTGTCAAACATGGGGTGCTGCCGGCATCGCTGCTGTTTAGTCTTGCGCTGTCCGTTGTGTTAAGTGGTTTCGCTTTGTTGGCATATCGAAAAAAGAAAAGAGGGGTGGCAGGATGAAACGACCCATGCGAGCCGCCGAAGGCAAACGGTTGAAAGACGATTACACGGGGCTCGAGACCGTCATCATCTCCGAAGAGGCGTTGCGCACGATGTACGCCAAATGCCCGGATGTCATCATGACGGAAGCCGCGATTCCAACCTCTTTTGACGGCTCGGCGGCTGTCGTGCACTTGCTGTTTATTTATTGTGAAGAACTGTGCGATACGCAAATGCTGCAAAAGGCCATTTATCCGATGTTCCGCGAGCTGTGCGAACAGCATCCGTGCTTTACGGCTGCTGACATCGAGGCCCGCAAACCGGCGGCGCTTGAGTATATGGGAAAAGAAGTGCGGATCGATGATCTCAACTTCAGGCTGTTTAGCGGCGATTTGCTCATTTATTTCCATGAAGCCGATGTCTTGTACACGATGCCGCTCGCCAGCCCGCCCAGCCGCGATCCGGAAGAGCCGAACACGGAAGTATCGATTCGTGGACCCAAAGATGGATTTATTGAAGAAATCAGCAAAAATGTCGCCCTCATTCGCAAGCGGCTGCGCTCACACCGGCTCGTCTACGAACCGTTTGTCATCGGCACACGCAGCCAGACAAAAGTCGGGCTCCTCTATGTCGATGATATTGCCAATACAGAAATCATCGACGAGGTGAGAAGCCGTCTGCTCAGTTTGTACATCGACTCGGTGACAAGCACCAACCAAATTGAAGAGTGGTTTTCCGACACCCGTTTTTCTTTGTTCCCGATGTTCGGCTACACCGGGCGGCCCGATTTTGCCGTCAATTCGCTCCTCAACGGCCGTTTTATCATCTTGGTGGACGGGGCGCCGACCGCCTTGATCGGACCGGGCAATTTAACGTTTTTGCTGAACACGGCGGAAGACAACAACACGCTTTTCTTGTTTGTCGTGTTTCAGCGCCTGCTTCGGCTCGTCGGCACTTCGGTCGCCATTTATTTGCCGGGCGCCTGGGTCGCCTTGACCTGCTTCCATCCGGACCAGCTTCCGTTCACCTTGCTGGCGACGCTCATTTTGTCGCGCCAAGGAGTGCCGCTTCCGGTGCCGCTGGAGATGTTTGTGATGATGATTTTGTTTGAGGTGTTTAAGGAAGCCGGGATGCGGCTGCCAATCGCCATCGGGCAGACGCTGTCCGTCGTCGGCGGCTTAATCATCGGCCAGGCGGCGATCAACACCGGGCTCGCCGCCCCGGCCACACTCGTCATTGCCGCCATTTCCGTCATCTCGACATTCACGCTCGTCAATCAAAATATGGCCAGCAGTGTCACCTTGCTGCGCTTTATTGTCTTGACGGCTTCCACCGTTCTTGGCCTGTTTGGCTTCATTCTGTCGCTGTTTTTCATCTTGACTTATGCGGTCAACTTGCGCACCTGCGGCGTTCCGTATCTCACGCCGCTGGCGCCGCCATCAAAAGATATCGGGAAAGTCTTTATCCCGAGTACATGGAAGCAGTTCCGCACGCGCAACCGCATTGTGCACCCAAATGATCTCATTGCGAAAGAGAGGGAACAAAAATGAGGAAGCGGCTCTTTCCCGTCATCGCTTCCGTCATCTTGCTCAGCGGCTGTTGGGACACGCGCAACATCGATCACATTGTGTATATTCATGCCATTGGGGTGGATTATAAAGATGGCCAAGTGGTCGCCTACGTTCAGCTGGTTGGTTTCACCGCCCTCGCCAAAGTCGAGGCCGGAGGCGGCAAAGAGAAAGCGGCCGTTTCCATCGGCAAAGCCGCTGGCGAAACGTTTAATATCGCGACCGACAAAATCTACCCTTCCATTCAACAAAGGGTGTCATGGGGCCATGTAAAAAGCATTGTCTTTACCAAACGGGCCTTGCAAAAAGGCATCGTGGCCGATGTGATCGACGTGCTGAACCGTTACAACGAAATTCGCCATACAGCATGGGTGTACGCCACCGATGAGCCGCTGTCCGAGCTGTTTGAAGCGACGCCGCTGTTAAACGCTTCCTCGTATTATTCGCTGTTGTCCAATCCGGAAGAAATCTTTCAACAAAGTTCGTTTATCCGCCCGATCCGGCTCAGCCGGCTGATTGTCGATATGGATGAAAAAGCCGATACGGCAAGGCTTCCGTATTTAACGCTCGACCGCCGGCGCTGGATCGAAAATAAAAAGCCGAAACCGATGCTCGCTGTTTCCGGCGTGTGTTTTGTCCACCATTACAGCCTCCAGCAATGTGTCCGCCGTTCCGATCTAGAGGGACTTCGCTGGCTCGAACACGACATTCGCCGCACCCCGATTTATGTCAAACAAAAAGGGAAAACGGTCGCCTCTCTTGTCGTCCGGGACCCGAAAACGAAATGGTCGGTCAAAGTGAAGGATGGAGAGCCTGCGTTTACTGTCCAAGTGCAGGCGCAAGGCGCCATCATCGAACTGCGCAAACCGCTCTCGCGAAAACAACTGACCAAACTGGCGGAACAAACGGTGAAGCAGGAGATCCGCCGCTTGTATGAACTTGGCAAGAAGCAGCAGATCGATATATTGAATCTGTCGGAGCAGCTGTATCGCCAGCGTCCGGATCTCTGGAAAAAACATCAGATCAACGGCCTCATCCCACTCCATAACAACACGCTATTCGTAAACGTCGAGCTCGTCATCAGTGCATCTGGAAAAGAAAAGCTGAATTACCGCGCTGGCGATTGAAAAGACAAAAATGAAGCGCCCTCTTGCCTGCGCTCACGCTGGGAAATGGGGCTTTCTCTGGTGGCAAGGATCAAGTATAATTTAGCCATATTAAGATCTATGGTTGGAACGGGGGAGAACGATGGGGGTTCATACGGAACGAACAAGCGCCGTCAGCATGACCGTCTACCCGATTTTTGTTCGCATCAGCCTCGGCCACTTTTTGAACGATGCGATGCAGGCGGTCATCCCGGCGCTCTTTCCGATTTTGCGCTCGACGGCGGCTTCGTTTACGCTCGCTGCCGCTCCTTGGCGCCTTGGCGGTTTGGCTGCTGAAAGACCGGACATAGCCAATGCATATTTTTCTTTCAATCTCTTTCCGCTATAATGAAAGGTGATGATGTCTATTCAGTTAGGAGATTTTTCGTATGGCGGGTTTATACATTAACCAGCACGTCCTGAACAACTTATTTTATATTTTAGTCACGATCTTTGCCTTTTCCTTTATTTATGACCATAGTCGAGCGATCCGGCAGCGCCCGCTCTATGGCCAGGCGCTGCTTGGCGCTTGCTTGGCGTTGGCGGCCGTTTTGTGCATGAAATTTCCGATTTACATGGATCCGCTGTGCGTCCATGATTTCCGGCAAATTCCGTTTTTGCTTGGGACATTGTATGGCGGCGGCGCGGTCGGGGCGGTGCTGTTTGTTGTCTTGATGCTGGCACGCACCGTTTTGTACGGATTTCAGCCGCTCACGTTGATCGTTTACACCATCATGTTTGCCATAGCGGCGGCCGCCTCGCCGCTGTTTCGCAAGCTGCCGCGGCCGAGCAAGCTTGTTATGTCGCTTGGGCTGACGTTTTTGCTCGCGGTGCTGACGACATTTGTCGCCGTGATGATTGCTGATTTTCCGGTAACGAGGCCGTATATCGCGTATTTCATTATAATGCCGCCATTCGTCATGATGTTCGCTGTCTATTTGATGGAGACGCTTCATGAGGCACAGCTCGCTCGAGCGGAGCTGATGAAGATGGAAAAAATGGAGATCGTCAGCCAAATGGCAGCCAGCATTTCCCATGAAATCCGCAACCCGCTCACCGTCGTCAAAGGATTCATCCAGCTGCTGCAAACGGGTCGGCTGCCGCGCGAAACCGAAGAGCGGTACATTCGCATCGCCTTAGAGGAACTCGAGCGGGCGGAAGCCATCATCCGCGACTATTTGACGTTTGCCAAACCGGCGCCAAAAGAGACCGAGCCGATTGATGTCGCCACCCAGCTTCAGAAAGTGCTGCAAATGATTACGCCAATGGCGCATATGCATTCGATCCATGTATCCTCTTCCCTCGAACATGGTGTCGTTATCGGAAACGTACAATATTTCCAACAGTGTTTTCTCAACTTGTTGAAAAACAGCATTGAGGCGATGCCGAACGGCGGCACGCTCCATGTTGCGGCCGAGAACCGGGGGGCATCAGTCGTCATTACCATTTCCGACAACGGCGTTGGCATGACGAAAGAACAAGTGCGCCGCTTCGGCGAGCCATACTTCAGCACAAAAGAAAAAGGCACTGGGCTTGGTGCGATGGTCGCCGTCAAAATCATCGAACAAATGGGAGGAACGTGGACGATCGAAAGCGCCGTACAAAAAGGGACGACGTTGACGATCACGCTGCCGGCAAGCCGGTTGCGGCCGCCGACGGCGGAACAAAGCGCCGCCGGCTGATCGAAAAAACGGATGCCCTGTTTCGGACATCCGTTTTTTCTTGGTGATTGGCGCGATCACTTGACTTCCTCAAAATAATCTTTGTAAAACCCGCCGACTTTTCCGCTGTTGTCGATGACAAAATAAAACTCGTCCGTTTCGTTTTTTACTTCATATACTTTGCCCGGCGTCAATACATTGCTGACCATGTATTTTTCCGCGTTCGTGTGAACGCACTTTACTTTTTTGATCGTCGGCCGGGTCGCCCATGTGTGATGAATCATGGCGTCATCTCCTTCTCTTTATATTTTTCCCCTTCTTTATTGTAGCGACCCGGACAACCGGCTGCAACGTCCCATTCGCCATTTGCCGCTATGGCCGACGCCTCAAATCGTTGACGTCGGCGGGCAACCGTGCTAACGACCTGTTGCTACGGCTCATCGCGCACCCCCTCAAATTCGATGATGCGCCCGCACGGCTCAACCATCGTTTCGCCGTTCGTTTCCACTTCGCGGAAAATTGGCTGCTCGATGCGGCGGATGGGGCGGTAGCCTTCCTGTTTCATTCGCGCTAAACAGGCGGCGATCGTTTCCCCTTCCGCTACCGTAAACCGTTTTTTCTTCATCGCTTCCGGCGCGTCCCCACTCTTGTCAACCATCAGGCGCGCCTCCCTCCTTTCCCCTTTAGGTTGTCCAAAAAAGAAGCCGGATTTTTCATCCGGCCTAGCGCGTTTTCTGCACATATTTTCGGTACAGCCCGTACAGCTCCGCCGCCTTGTACGTTTCAATTTTTTTCCGTCCGACCGGATGACGGGCGATGCCCGCCTTTTTCAACTCAGCCACAAGCCATCCTTTCGAGCCGAAATGCGCCATGGGCGCTCCCCTCCCCTCTTTTGTCATCCGCTTGTCTTTATGATGTATATGTATGCAAAAAGGGAGCAAGAACATTGTTGTCCATAATGGCATAAAACAAAAAAAGAAGCGGCTTCTGCGCCGCTTCCTTTGTTTACGCTGATGGCGATTTATGCTTTTTTCCCTTTAAGAAAAACGCCATCATTAACGCCAATACCGTCAAGCAGGTGGCGACGAAAAAGGCATCGTTAATCCCTTCGACAGTCGATCTCTGCTGCACGAGCCCATACAGCAGCTGCACCACCGCTTCATCGCTCGGAATCGCCTGCTTCAGCTGGCCGACAAGGCTCATGAAAAACGGATTGTTTTCCGTCATCTCATTTCGGTACATGTCCGCATGGAATTTGGCCCGGTTGGACATGATCGTCACCAAGAACGCCGTTCCGAGCGAAGCGGCCACTTGGCGGATCGTATTGGACATCGCCGTGCCGTGGCTGTACAAATGGCGCGGCAAGGCGTTCAATCCTTCCGTCATAATCGGCATTCCGAGCATCGACATGCCGAACATGCGGAAAATATAAAGCCAAATTAACTGGCTGTACGGTGTATCCATCGTCAGCTTGCTGAATTCCCACGTCGTGACCGCGGTGATGATCAAGCCGACGATCGCCAGCGCCCGCGCGCCGATGCGGTCAAACACCCAGCCGGAAATCGGCGACATGATCGCCATGACAATCGCTCCCGGTAGCAACAGCAAACCGGCATCAAGTGGCGTAAAGCCGCGCAAGTTTTGCAAATACACCGGCAGCAACACCATGGCTGCAAACATCGCCATATTGATGACCGATCCGATGACGGTCGCCAACGTAAACACTGGGTAGCGGAACACACGGAAATTGAGCACCGGATGCTCCGAGCGGAGCGAACGCCATGTGAACATGATGAGGAACAAGACGCCGATGACAAGCGAAACAACGACTTCCGTCTCGCCCCATCCTTTGCTTCCGGCCTCGCTGAAGCCATACAGAACACCGCCAAACCCGATCGTAGAGTAGACCGCCCCTTGCACGTCCAGCACTGGATTGCCTTTACGCGGCGTATGTTTCAGCCAGACGGAGGCGAGCACAATGTCTACAATCGCGATCGGCAACACGACGTAAAACAACAGCCGCCATGTATAATGTTCAACGATCCAGCCAGACAGCGTCGGCCCGACCGCCGGCGCAAACATCATGGCGATTCCGACCGTTCCCATGGCCACCCCGCGGCGTTCCGGCGGGAAAATCGACAACATAATGACCATCATCAGCTGCATAATAATGCCGGCCCCGACCGCTTGTGTCAACCGCCCCGTGAGCATGACGGCAAACGACGGAGCGATCGAGCAGACAAACGCGCCGATGGCGAAAAACGACATGCCCGATAAAAACAACCGTTTCGCTGGAAACTTGGCGATTAAAAACGGGCTGATCGGGATAAGCACCCCGTTGACGAGCATATAGCCGGTCACGAGCCATTGAATCGTCGACGTTTCCACGTTGAAATCTTGCATCATATGCGGCAAGGCGACGTTGATCAACGTTTGATTCAAAATGGCGACAAACGCGCCCAGCATGACCGTCGCCACAACCTTGCCGCGGCTGCCGATATCCCCAAGGCCGCCTTGACCGGCCGGAGCGGCCGGACGCCCATCCGTTCCTGTCGACGGCTCTGCTTTCGTTTCCGCTAACGGTTGAGCGTTGGCTTCCGCCGCTTCATCTGCCGCCTTCCCTGCGGCTGAAGCCGGTTTGCGGCGGCGCAGCGCGATGTTGACCGCCGCCAAGACCAAAACGGCAAACACAATATAACCAATGACAAACGCTGTCATCTTCCATCACCTACTTATGGATGCGGACGGTGACGTTCATGCCCGGCACAAGTCCGGCTCCGCTGTAGTTGTCAATGGAAATCGTCACCGGGATGACTTGGGTCACTTTCGTGTAGTTGCCGGTCGCATTGGAGCTCGGCAGCAGGCTGAACGTATTCGCTGTCGCGTTGCCGATTTTTTCGACTTTGCCGCTGAATTTGCGATCCGGATACGCATCGACATAAATATCGACGTCTTGCCCGATTTTCACGTCTTCAATATCGGTCTCTTCAATATTCGCCGTCACCCACAAATCGTTCAAATCAAACCCGCGGGCCAGCGTCATCCCCGCGGCGACAAACGAGTCCTTGACTGCGTTTTGCTGCACGATCGTCATCCGATGCGGCACTGTCACCGGAATCGTTGTTTTGCCGTCAAACACCTCGCCGATTTCTTCCCCAGCTGAGAAGGTTTTTCCCGTGTCGCCCCGCCAGGATGTCAACTTCCCGGACAGCGGCGCAGCGACGGAGATGACCTGGCCGTCGATGCGGGCGTTGTCCGTTTTAATGTAGTTCGTTGCTTCATTCACATAGTAGTAGGCGGCAAAGCCTCCACCGACAAGCAAAATGAGCACAATGATGTTCAGCGCAACCAGTCGTTTCACGTTCACGTCTATTCCTCCCCGAGTAAAATCGCTTTAATTTTTTCATGAAGATGCAAAAACTGTTCAATCTCCTCTGGAGAGACGAGTTCTTGAATGCGGCCAAGCCGCCGGCGCAGCACCGACTGCTCGCCAAACGCTTCCGACACCGTCTCTTTTCCTTTTTCCGTCAAACTCAAAATGACCGCGCGCCGATCTTGCTTCGACGGCTCTCGGACAACAAGGCCGGCGCCGACGAGCCGGTCAACCGTGCCGCTGACATTGCTGTTGCTTAAGTTTAATTTTTCCGCCAAGTCATTCAGACGAATATGCTCTTTTTTCAGCAGCGTATATAAGACGATCAGCTGCACCTCTGTCACCCCGACGCGGGCGGCGTCCTCGCGGATGAGGCGATAAAGCGCCTTTTGCGTCCGGAAGACAGCATACATGATGTCCCGGCTGATCCCTTCCATTCATCCCCCCTCCTTGCCTCATCTTTCTTGTTGGAATAGTTTCAATACGAATTATTACTGTACGAAATATAGTTATTATAACATGAAAACAGGAAAAATCAACTATATTGTTTCATGTCTTTTTGAGAAAACATACGCAACGAAAAAGAGTCCAACCGGATGTTTTGCATCCAGTTGGACTCTTTTGCCAACTCCTCATTCGTGAATCCGCGCCGCTGTTGCCGTTGGCTGAATGCAGTTTCTCAACCACGCTCCACCAGGTGGGTGTTCGCAGAAGCGTTCCTGCCGTCCTCCATCACGAATATTGAGGCATGACATTCCCGCTTCAATGTAGAACTCCCTTTTGATTGCCATCGGTTGAAACTTCATTCTACAACGCACAACGCAGCAACGGATTGGTGATTATTATGATACATGATCGGCCGTCCCTTGGCAAGAGGGACATCCATCCATTTTTTCAAACTGGATACACCCCATGCTTCCGCTCAGAAAAGATCCATGGGCAATGGTTTGCCCTCCACCCAGGGATGAAAATCCCCCTTTTCTTCCCATAATGAAGAATAGGCGCAAACAGTTTAACAGGACGTTATGCTTAATGGTGGCTTGGACCCTGTACAGAAAAGTGTTTGAATCCACTGGGTGCACCACCCATTGTCCGGCCTTTCCTGTGACAGAGGAAAGGTGACGACGAACGGAAAACTGCCGCATGTCTCCCGTGGATTCGCTGTTTGCGCACTCCATCATCGAAAAGGAGCATTCCCGTTAGGAGCTTTTCCGGGGACTTGATCAAAAAAAGCCCTCTTGGTATGATGCAGGGGTGTCAACCACATCACTCACCATACCAAGGAGGACTTCAGATGAATTGTACACAAAACTATAAAATTGATCAAGTAACCGAACAAACGCTTGTCGTGGGTATTGATATCGCGAAACGAACCCACTACGCCTGCTTCGTGGATGACCGGGGGCGCGTGCTTCGCAAGTCGTTCCCGATCTTCCAGTCGAAAGAGGGGTTTCAGCAGCTGTATAAAGCGATTCAGGAGGCGATGCAAGCGTTTGGGAAGTCAGAGGTGATCGTCGCCGTGGAGCCGACCGGGCACTACTGGTTGAACCTGGCCTACTTCCTCGAGGAGCACGGGATCCCGTTGGTCATGGTCAACCCGGCGCATGTGTGCCGGTCGAAAGAACTTGATGACAACCTGCCGACGAAACACGACGCCAAAGACGCCCTGGTCATTGCCAGACTGGCAAAAGACGGACGATTCCTCGTTCCCCGGCTGCTGCACGAGATTGAAGCCGATTTGCGCGTGGGRAGCACGCTCAAAGAGAAGCTCCGCAAGGAACAGACGGCGGTGAAAAACGCGATCGTCCGCTGGACGGATCGGTATTTTGCAGAGTTTTGGACCGTTGCTCGTGAATTGGGGACAACGGCGCTTT